>JAHWKJ010000124.1 GCA_019347905.1 Planctomycetota bacterium | reverse complement strand
GAAGCCATTCGTGCCACCATATTCGCCGACGGTGGCGAACGTCAGCCGCTCGTTGCCGGTCCGCCCGCCGATGTGCCGGCGGCGGATCATCCCGCGGCCCGCGCCGAGCGGGCTGGGGCGCCGTCGGAAGTGATCCGCCTGCCGCGCACCGACTCCGAAGGCGCGCGATGGACAGAGGCAGCCCGGCATGGTGAGGAATTGCTCCGAGCGGGACGTGTCGCCGCGATTCTGGTGGCCGGCGGACAGGGGACGCGCCTCGGGTTTTCGCACCCCAAGGGCGTGCTTGCCATCGGACCGGTCAGCGGCTGTTCGCTGTACCAGTTACTGGCCGAGCAACTTCTGGCGCGCAGCCGCCGCGCCGGCGCTACGATTCCCTATTACGTGATGACCAGCGACTCCACCCACGGCGAGACGGTTGCGTTCTTTGAAGCGCACCGGTACTTCGGGCTGGACCGCAGCGCCGTGAAGTTCTTCCGACAGGGCAATATGCCGGCGGTCGCTGCCACGACGGGACAGCTCTTGATGGCCGACAAGAGTTCGCTGTGCCTGGCCCCCGATGGACATGGGGGCCTGTTATCGGCGCTGTGCCGCGAAGGTCTCGTCGACGACATGCGGGATCGCGGCGTCGAGCACCTCTACTACCACCAGGTCGACAACCCCACGGCCATCGTGTGCGATCCCGCCTTTCTTGGCTGGCACGTGGCGGCGGGATCGGAAATGACGACCAAAGTCGTCGGCAAGCGCTCGTGGGACGAACGCATGGGCGTCGTGGTGAGCGTCGACGGCCGCACGCAGATCATCGAATACAGCGACCTGCCAGAGGGCGTCGCGCAAAAGACAACAGACGACGGCGAACTGTATCACTGGGCCGGCAGCATGGCGATTCACGCCTTCGACCGGCAGTTCCTGGAGCGGCTGATCGCCGACGACCTGTCGCTGCCCTTCCACGTGGCTCGCAAAGCCGTGTCCTGCATTGACGATGACGGCAAACCGGTCGAGCCGGCGGAACCTAACGCGTGCAAGTTCGAGCGGTTCATCTTCGATGCACTGCCGCATGCGCGGCGGGCGCTGGTCGTGGAGGCGGACCGGGCGCGGGAATTCAACCCGGTGAAGAACGCCGAAGGCGACGATTCGCCGGCAACGGCGCGGGCGGCGTTGGTCCGGCTGGCGAGCGAGTGGCTGCGCGCGGCGGGCGTGGACATTCCCGCGGGAGCGACCGTGGAGATCGGTCCGCTGTTCGCGCTCGATGCGGACGAGGCCGCCGAGCGCATTCGCGGCGGCCGGCTGGTGGAGCGCAGGGTGTGCCTGGGGTGAAGGGCTCGGCCCGTAGAGCAAGCGTCTCGCTTGCTCGGAGGCACCCCTGCGACCTGACTAGCCCGCACCAGGCCCAAGCAAGCGAGACGCTTGCTCTACGGGCGAGGTCCCCGCGCTCAGTCGTTGCCGGGCTGTGCGGCGTCGCGGCGTTTCGTCCACGCGGCCATTTCGCACGTGACGAGCAGTGCCATGGCGCCGCCGCGCGGGTCGGGTCCAAGAATGGCCGTGCGGTCGAAGTAGTCCCGCAGGCTCTTTTGCTTGCCCGTGCCGGTGCAGACGTCGACCAGCGAGCCGTCGGCGGCAATTCGCAACTGGATTGCTCGCAAGGCCCGTTCGATTTTCGGCCCGTAGGTCTTCTCGTCGAGCCAGCCGTTGTCTACGCCGCGGATCATCGCGAAGGCAATCATGGACGTGGCGGTGAGTTCGCGGTAGCTCTCCGGATGATCGATGACCTGGTGCCACATGCCGGTAACGTCCTGGTGCGGCGCCAAGGCCGCGACGTGGCTGCGAAAGGCGTCCAGCATCTCACCGCGGCCGGGGTGGTCCTCGGGCAGATGCGTCAGCGACCATGCCAGCCCCAGCGCGGGGAATCCATTGCCGCGTCCCCAGGCCGCTTCGTCGAGAGGCGAATGCCGGTACAGCCCGTCGTCGCGCAGCACGAGCGGCCGCATGAACCGCAGGTGCGTGAGGGCCATATCGTAGTATTTCGCCTCGCCGGTGAGGCGGCCGGCTTCGACGAGGATCGGCGTGCCCATGAAGACGGAATCGCTCATTTCGAGATGGTGCGGCATGGCCTCCTTCGGGTGACCCTCCTCGTCGAACGCCAGATCGGCCGCCGCGCGGACGAGCGCCGCATAGCGCTCATCGCCGGTGATGCGGGCGAGTTCGGCGAACACGAGGTGGCCGGCGATATGACTGCCGCCGACGTTTTCGCCGAGAGCCGGCTTTGTGCCGTCGCGATAAGGGGCGACGATCCGCTCGACATCGGCACGGTGGCTGGCGTCGCCCGTCAACTCGCCCAGCCACAGTCGCCCCACCAGCGCGAGCGCGGGGATATACTGCACCGAATCCAGGTTGTGACCGTAGCGACGCGCGAGCTGCCCGGCAGTTTCGAGCGGAGTGCGGCGGGCGCGGCGCTGCAATTCCTGACGGGCGGGCGAAGGTTCGAGGCCGCCGATGCGAATCACGGCTTCAAGCAACGCTTTGAGGACTTCGCCGCCGTCAGCGGCTCCGTCGATGCGCACCGCGGGGATCGAACCGATGCCCGCAGGCTGCTCGCGCACGAGTTGCGAGGCGAGATCGCCGGCATTCGTCAGCGGCTCCGCCTGCAGGGCCTTGCGGAGATCCGCCAGCCGTTCACCGGCATCGGGGACGAGCCATTGCGGCGCATCCGCGGCACCAAACACGACGACGAGATCGGGAGCGTGCATCCCGATCCAGCGCCACAGGTATTGGGCCTCTGGATTCTCGCGACTGCCATAAGACGGTTCCGGCGGCGGATACCCGATCGAGGCATCTCCACCCGGAGTGTCCGCGGCGTCGCGAAGCCGCGCGAGCCAGCGGTCCGGACTGGCGACCGGCAGCAGCGAGATCGCGAACCGCCCGCGGAGCCATTCTGCGCCTGCGGCGCCGGCAAACCACTCGCGGGCCGCGAGCGCCGCCCGCACCGTCTCCGGCGATCCATCCAGGCCGGCCACGAGCAGCACGCGCGTCTTCTTCTTCGCAAACGCGTCGAGGTCATCCGGCGTGATGAGCGCCGGCATGGGCGTGCCGCGCCGCGTCACGCCGAAGTCGAATCGCAGGGCAGCGCCGCTCCGGGTGACCGGTTTCAGCAGCACATCGAGTTTTGGAACGCCCGTCCCCTCGGCGGATTGTGCAGTGGGCAACGCAAAGCCGACGACCGCCAACACACTCCAGCGCAACAACCGTGACACAATTCTCAGCACGGTGAAATCTCCTGCGACACGGCGTCGTCCGCCGCAGACTCTCGGAGAAGCTGTTCAAATTCCCGCCAGCGCTGCGGTTCTGCCGCATCAAACGGGGCGAACTCCCTGCGGATCCACTCGATGTCGAGCCTGTCGCGGTTGGCCGCCAGCAGGCTTGCGATGTCCGCACGGTCCTGGGGACGAAACGATAGAAGCTTCAGGGCGATCAGCCCTTCCGCGGTCGCCACGCGCAGCGTGCGATTCTCGAAGCGCTCCTCGGTCGCCTTCTCAATCACCTCGTGGAACAGCGGCAGCACCGGCTTCAGCAAATCGACGCGCACGCCCTGATAGTCGAGTGCCGTCATCGCGCTCGTCGTCCACTCGCGGATGACGGTCTCGGCGTCGAAATTGAAGCCTCGCCCCTGGAGCTCCGCCAGTATCCCGGGGAGGGCAAGCTGCGGCACATTCAGCAGCAGATCGATGTCCTGCGTGTACCGTGGCCGGCTGCGGATGGCAGCCGCGACAGCGCCGATCACCGCGTAGCGAACGCCGTTGTGCTCCAGCACATCAGCGAGGTGCTCGAGAGCTGTTGTCAGCGTCTGCGGAATGTTCGCTTGATTCTCGGGCATGCCACCAGTCGATCCAGAAGCGCATGGCCTGCTGCCAGCGGAGTTCGTCGCGCTCGCGCAGCCGCCGGGCCGTTTCCTGGCGCTCGGGCGATTGTGCCATCAGCGCCTCACCGGACGCAATCAGGTCGCACAGCCGCCGCCAGCGCTCCTCGGGCGGGAGTGCCTGAAACGCCTTCGCGTCGGCGTAAATCACGTCGGCGTTCTTCGGGAACTTGATGGGCAGCTCTATCGGCATGAACGAAACCGTTCGTGACCTGCTTCAGCAGATGGAGGATCAAATGTCGAATGACGAAATCCTCAACCCTCCGTGCGGTCCGCGCGGGGGGCCTTGCGGTAGTCGAGCGGCGGCTTTTGACCGGGCTGCATCAGCGAGCGGTACGCTTCTTCGCCCAGACGCCTCTCGTGCTCGGCCTTGGCGGCTTCAAGCGTCTGGGGCGAATGGAACATGTCCCATGCCGAAGCCGCCAGCACGCGGGCGGCGAGGTTCATCCCCTTGCGGGCGATGGACGTTCCCCCGCAGGCCACCGCCTGCCACGAATGTCCCGGCGTGCCGGGGACGAAACAGGCCGTGGTGAAGCCGGTGGTGGGCACGACCCACGAGACGTCGCCCACGTCAGTCGAGCCCATGCCGACCGTACCGCTGCGGTCTTCGACCGTGCCGATCGATTCCAGCGGCTTCGGTGCGGGCATGGTCTCCTGGAGCCTGACGGCGAACTTCAGTTCTTCCTCGGTGTATTTGAGGTCGTGGATCGCCTGCAGGTTCTGCATGGCGACTTCGGCGAGCGCGTTGTTGGGCAGGATTTCGCGGATGCCGCCCTCGAAACGCACTTCGAGCTTTGTCTCCGTCGCCAGTTCGCCCGCCCTGGCACATTTCACCAGGCGGTCGTACAGCGAGCGCACAACCTCGCCCTTGGGGTGCCGGATGTAATAGTAGACCTCAGAGAACGCCGGCACGACGTTGGGAGCGCCGCCGCCGGCCGTGATGACATGATGGATGCGCGTGCCGTCCGGCGTGTGCTCGCGCAGAAGCTGGGCGGCGTGATTGGTGAGTTCGACCGCGTCGAGGGCGCTGCGGCCCTGTTCCGGGGCCCCGGCGGCATGGGCGGCCTCGCCGTGGAAGCGGAACTTCACCGCCATCCGCGCCAGTGTGGAACGGTCGCCGGCCGAGTTGTTGCTGCCCGGGTGCCAGTGCAGCACGGCATCGCAGTCCTCGAACAGCCCGCCCTGCACCATAAATACCTTGGCGCTGCCGCCCTCTTCGGCCGGGCAGCCGTAGAAGCGGACTGTGCCCTGGATGTTGCCGGCGGCGATATGCTCGGCGACCGCGAGGGCGGCCGACATCGACGCGGCCCCGAACAGATGGTGCCCACAGCCGTGCCCGTAGCCGCCCGTGCCCGCCGCATTCTGCCGGAAGGGCACGTCCGTCTGCGAAAGGCCCGGCAGCGCATCATATTCGCCAAGAATGCCGATGACCGGCTGGCCCTCGCCGAATGTGGCCGTGAAGGCGGTGGGAATCCCGGCGACGCCGCGCTGGACGCGAAAGCCGGCCTGCTCCAGCGTCTTCGCCAGCAGCTCTGCCGATTGCGTCTCCTGATACCCCGGCTCCGCCCACTCCCAGATCTGCCGGGCGATGCGCCACGTCTCGTCATCGCGGCGGTTGATGGACTCGGCGAGCGCTGCCTTCTGCGCGAATGCCGGCGCCGCGGCGAGCGTGAGGATCAGGGCTGCGAGGGTCGGGACGAGAGGATGGAGGATGGAGGATGGCGGATGGCAGACCGCGTACACGCAACCCACAGCGTTGGGCGATCCGCTATCCTCTATCCTCCATCCTCGCTTCTCTTTCCGCCGATCCTTCATCCTCTCTTCCCCTTCCCCCGGCATGCGGATGAGCCTTCTCGTAGGTCTCGCGCAGCCGCTTCGTGCTGACGTGGGTGTAAATCTGCGTCGTCGTCAGACTCTTGTGGCCTAACAGTTCCTGCACGCTGCGCAGGTCGGCCCCGCCATCCAGCAGGTGCGTGGCAAAACTGTGTCTGAGCGTGTGCGGCGATGTGATGCGGTCCAGGCCCGTCTGCTGGAGGTACTTGTCGAGCAGGCGGCGGATGCTGCGCGTCGAGAGCCTCCCGCCGAAACGGTTGACGAACAGCGCCGACGCGTCGCCCTCCGGTGCATCGGCGGCGACTTCGCGGACTTCCAGCCACCGCTCCAGCGCCTTCACCGCGTAGCTGCCCAGGGGCGCGATGCGTTCCTTCCGCCCCTTCCCGAGCACACGCAGCACGCCGGCGTCGCGGTCCCAGTTCCCGACATCCAGCCCCACCAGTTCAGCCACTCGCAGACCGGCCGAATACATCGTCTCCAGAATCGCCCGGTCCCGCAACCCCATGGCCTCGTTGGCCGGCGGAGCCTCCAGCAGCGCCTGCACCTGTTCGGTCGAGAGAAAGTGCGGCAGCCGCCGGCCGATCCGCGGCGTCCGCAGGGCCTTGGCGGGGTTGCTCTCGGCCAGACCTTCGCGGCAGCAATAGCGGAAGAAGCTCCGCAGGCAGGCGAGCCGCCGGGCGATGGTGGTGCGGGCGTAGCCGCACTCATGCAGATACGCCGTGAACGCCCGCAGTTGGCCCACGGTCACGTCCCCGGGCGCGGGCATGCTTCCCGCGTCTTCCGAGAAGTATTCCATCAGGTGCGCGAGGTCCTCGGAGTAGGACTTGAGCGTCAGCTCCGAGGCGTTCCGCTCGATCCGCAGCGAGCGGAGAAAGGCATCGACGGCGGTTTCCATCGGGGGGGTGAGGGTTGAGGGATCGCGAAGAGTGTGGCCCCGTGGCTGGGGCAGGGAAAGCTATGACCAGCTTCCCTACGCAGAGAGACGGTGCGCGCATCCGCCACATGCGAGCCGCAGAGGGTGTGATGCCCCGGTCAGTCATGCCGTAGCGCGGATTTCAATCCACGCGAGCCGCGTCAGTTACCGGAATCGCTGCCGCGTGGGTTGAAACCCACGCTACGAAGAAATGCCGACCCCTGCTCCTCAATCACGCCGATTTCGGCAGGCGGTTCTGCTGCGTCGTCTGCCGCCGCTGCTCGCTCTGGCGGCGGACCTTCTGGCTGAGCACAGCCGCGTCGTACCACGTGAAGCTGAGCTCGCCGTCGGCGGCGAAGCGACCGAGCTGCTGCAGCAGCGCCGCTGAGCTGTCGTCGTCGTATAGAAAGATGTACCGCTCCGATTCCTTCACCAGCGCCAGCACGTTGACTGCGTGTTCGACCATTTCGCCCTCCCTGTCGCTTGCCGCAGCAGAGCCGGGCCGTGTCGGCCCGGCTCGATCGTTCGGATCGGAACGAGGGCTGCCGATGCATTGCGCGCGAAGGCTCGAAAGGCCCGGCCGCGTCGTCCCCACGAGGGTTATCGGCACGGCGAGCCGGCAGCGTGAGCGCCCGGAGACGCTCAGTGCCAATGTCCACCCGCCGGAAGCCAGCGGGGCCGGCGCCACTCGACCTTTGCCTTCCGCGGCGGAGCGAATGGTGCGAGCATTTCGACCACCATGCGATGCGCGGCGAAGCGGGTGAAGTCGTCGCTGCGCCGCAAGAGGGCCTGCCAGCCGCCGCTGCGCAGATCCGCATGTGCGGCGACGTAGGCTTCCAGCTCGCAGATCAGCCGCTCGTCGGCGCCGTCGAACAGACGAACCAGCGTGAACAGCGGCTCGTGCGGATCAAACGGCCGCGGCACATTGGCGATGGGCGGCGGCGGAAGTGGCACGGCGGCGGCATGGGGCAGCGGCTCGGCCGCCGGCGGGAGCACCGGCGGCTCCTCGGCGACTTCGGCGAAGGCCGAGGGAGGCCATTGTTCGCCGGATTCCGTCACGGCCGCTGGCGCATTGGCCCGTGCGGTCGCATCGTCAGGAACGGGAGCGGAAACCGGCTCGGCAGTTTCCGACCACGCCGGCTCGTCGGCGGGCATGCCGCTCGCAGTTGAGCCGTCGGCCGCCGGAACCTCGGACGGGAGCGGGATCCACCGTGGCTCCAGCTCATCCTCGGGGGCACTCGATGCTGCCGCCGGCCCGGCATCCTCCGCTTCCGCGGCAGGGTTCTGGCCGCGGATGATGGGCACATCCGCCAGCGGTGCCGGAGGGACCGGAGTTTGTGCAGGCGGCCGATCATCAGGCGGCTGTGCAGGCGGGAGGGCGTCTTCACTCCGCCGTGAACGGTGCCCGTCCATTTTGCCCGGCGGGAGAAGGATTTCCAGCTCGGGAGTGAGCATTTCGGCCAGCGAGCGCGCGGATTCCAGCGGCAGCGGCGAGTACCAGTTGATGGCCAGTCCAATGCGCGGCGGATAGTACGGCTCGTAGTGCGTGACGGACCCCACCACGATCGCATCCACGCCCAGCAGCCGCGCCAGGGTCACTGCGTCGGCAGGCGACACCAGATCCAGCTCGTGCTCGCGCAGCGCGACTTCGGTCACACCAACAGGCACCACCTCAAACCCCGGCACCTTCTGCAATTCCGAGGCGTAAATCAGTGCCACGTGCCGCCCATCGACGGCCACTTCCTGGCTCTGATTGAAAAACGGGGCAACGGCCACGGTCCTCACGCCCGGCAGCGGATTGATCAGCTCCGGCGTCACAATCCGGCAGCCCGACGTCACAAAGCCCAGCGCCACAATCCACAGCACGCGCGGCAGACCTCTGCCCCAATGCCCGAAAGGGGGCGTGCGGCGTGCGGCGACGAGGGGGCAATCCGACATAGCGCCCAAACGGGGTCAGACCCCTTTGCGGACCAACGACGCAGAAAATGGGGAAGGGTTCAGCCGCAAAGGGGTCTGACCCCTCGCGCGCGAACCCGCCCATTCGTCAAGATCGGCAAACTCCCCGCGACCGAATCAATTAAACGTTCGGAATCGCGGTCGAGCGCCGGGCGGTCGGCGGGGCTCCTCGCTGGCGCTTCGGGGTTGGTGTGGCAGACACTAACCCTAAGCGCCAGCGAGAACTCAGTCGATGTACTCGTAGAACACGTTCCGCTGCCGCGGGACATAGCCGGCTTCGCGGATCGAGCGGCGGATCGTCTCGAGCGACAGGTGGTGCACGGTGCCGGCCTCGGCGACGACGTTCTCTTCGATCATCAGGCTGCCCATGTCGTTGGCCCCGAACAGGAGCGCCAACTGGCCGATCTTCTCACCCTGCGTCACCCACGACGACTGGATGTTGGCGAAGTTGTCGAGGTACAGCCGCGCTGCCGCCTGCGTCTTCAGGTATTCGAACGCCCCGGCCGGCGGGATCGTCGACATATCGACGCCGTCCCTGCGATTGCCGAACCAGGGCGGCTCCTCCGGCGGCTGCAGCGTCCACGCGATGAAGGCCGTGAAGCCGCCGGTCTCGTCCTGCAACTCGCGCAGCCGTTCCAGGTGCTCGATGCGTTCGTCGAGCGTTTCGATGTGGCCGAACATCATCGTGGCGGTCGAGCGGCCGCCCAGCTCGTGCCACACGCGATGCACGTTCAGCCAGTCGTCGGTGAGCACCTTTCCGCGGGTGACGGCCTTGCGCACGCGATCGACGAGGATTTCGCCGCCGCCGCCCGGCAGACTGCCCAGCCCTGCCGCCTTCAGCCGCTCCAGCACCGACTTCAGCGGGAGCTTAGTGAGCTTCGCGAAGTGATGAATCTCCGGCGGGCTGAAGCCGTGGACGTTCACCTGCGGGAAGTGCCGTTTAATGTCGACCAGCAAATCTTCGTACCACTCCAGCGACAGCTTCGGGTGCAGTCCGCCCTGCATGAGGATCTGGTCGCCGCCCAGCGCCACCGTCTCGGCGATCTTCTCGAGCAGCACCTCGCGGGGCAGCGCGTAGGCTTCAGGGTGGTCCAGCGGCCGGTAAAACGCGCAGAAGTCGCAGACGGCCGTGCAGACGTTGGTGTAGTTGATGTTGCGGTCGATGTTGTACGTGCGGAACGGCTCGGGATGCAGCCGCCGCGTGACGGCGTCGGCCGCCGCTCCCAAAGCCGTCAGGTCGTGCGACTGAAGCAGCGTCACGCCCTCGGCAGCGGAGAGCCTTTCGCCCGCGACGGCCTTCTCGAGGATGGCGGTGAACGCACCATTCGCGCGTCCGTTTCCTGTGGCCGGCGTTTCTGCGAGGCCGGAGACTTCAAACCGCGGCGCAACTGCGGAAGACAAGTTCAACTCCTCGGGGTGCGAAGCCCAGCCGGACGGCCAGCTCGTGAAACAGTTTGAGGCCCCGCTGCTCCGCCGGCCCCAGATGAAAGTGCAGGTTCTGCGTGAGGTACTCGCGGGCGACGGTTTCGGGGATGCCGAGCGAGCGCGCCTCGCGGCGGGCGATGCGTCCGATGTGCTCCAGACCGTGGTCCCGCGCTGCAGCCAGAGCTTCATCCAGTTTACCACCGGCGGACTCCCGCCGCCCCGCCCAGACGGCGAACACGAACGGCAGCCCCGTCCAGTCGAGCCATTCGCTGCCGAGATCCCACACCGCATGAAATCGCTCCGCCGGCTCATGCATCGCCCGGTCGCCGATGACGAGCACGGCATCTGCCGTGCTGTCCCCCACGCCGGCCCCCAGCGGCAGCGGCTCCGTCTGCGGACGCACACCGTAACGCTCGGCCAGCAGAATCTGCACGAGCGCCGCACTCGTCCGCGAGCCTTCATCCAACGCCAGCCGCCGGATTTCCACTGGAGGCACGCGGCTGTAAAGCTTCACGCTGAGCACGGCCCCGCGCGTGGCCACACACGCATCGGAGACGACTTCATAGTCTGAATTCCCGAACAACTCAAACGACGGCACCAGCGCGACATCCAACTCGCCCGCAGCCAGCCGGTCCGCCAGCCGGCTCGGATAATCGAGCTGCAGCTCGGCCTCGGGCGCCAGCGCGCTCAGCCCCTCGATCAAGGGCTTCGAGTTGAGATATGCCACAGCCCCAATCCGGGCCCGGCCAAAGTACAGCAGCTTCATGGATGCGGCGTTTTTGAAAGTGCGGGTCGAGCCATAGGATGCGTCATTCCACGCAGACCTTCAAGCCCCGAACGTGCACCGCCGTCAGGGGCAACTTGGCAACTTTGCAACTTGCACACCCCCTGGCCCCCGGGCCATCTTGCCCTCAATGTTCGGGCGGGGACATCGAATCGGGAGGGCGACTGCGGCCACGGCCTGGATTCCTGGACGTGAAGGTTGACTTGCTCTCTCTACCCCGACAGGAGCGGTTGCGCGTGTTCGCCGACCTCGGTGCTCATTTCAACGCAGAGAACGCAGAGGATCGATCAGGGGGATCTCCCGGTATCGTGCCGCACCACAGGTGCTAACGTGGTCGGTGGATCGATCGCGGCCCCGGAGTCCGGCGAGCGCCGCACGACCCTTCGTCCCGCAGCAGAGGAGCGCAGACATGATTCGCATTGCACTGGCAGCCATCGCCCTTATGGCGGCGTGTTCTTCGGCCCTGCAGGCCGACGGTCTCGTCTGGCAACTGCCGGAGGATGGTTCCTGGGTCGAGTATGAGGCGACGGGAACGCAGCTCGAGCCGGAAGAGAAGAAGATTTCGACGGGAAAGCTGCTTCTCCGATCGGTGGGAACGGTGATGGAAGGCGGTGAGAAGAACCGATGGCTCGAGTTGGAGTTCACGGTGAAGCTGGTCGGCGACGACGATCGGATGCATCACGCCGTTTACAAGTATCTCATCCCCGAGAAGCACCTGGGCAAGGGGAAGTCCCCCATCGAGAACGTCGTTCGCAGCTGGTTTCAGGTTCACGGCCGCGATCAAGAACCCCGGGAAATCTCGAACGCCGTCACCCGCGATGGCGAGGCGATCGTGCCTTATCTCGGCCCGCCGCTGCTGGACGCCAGGCAGACTGAAGAGAAGCGGAGAATTGAGCATCAGAAAGGAACGGTCGACGCCATTGCTGTCCGCGGTCAGCAAAAGGCGCTGGCGGAAAAGCAAAGGCATCTGAAAGGAGTGACAATCTGGCTGGCCGAGGAAATCCCATTCGGAGTCGCAGCGATGGACTCGTACGTCGAAGTTTCCCGTGAAGGGGAAGAATACAGATTCAAGGCAGAGCTCGTCGTCCACGACTTCGGAACTGGAGCGAAGTCTGCCCTCCCGGATGTGAAGTGACAGCCCCCCCCACCGTCACGGAACGCGAGCGGCGATGCGGCCCGGGACCGTCCGGCGATCACGCCGTGCGCCGGTGGCCGGGCAGTTTCGGCAGCGCTCGAGCAACGTCGGCCGTCTGCTCTGCGCTCTCCGCGACCTTTGCGGCAGAAGCCGAAAAGGGATCGAATAAAGGGGATGCTGCTGGGGATGCAGCTCCATTCCGAAGTAGACGCAGTTCATTTCCGTGGGGGCGTGGTACAATCGCCAGGGGATGAATGCGATGACTGCGACTTCATCTGTGCTCCACAGCGACCCCGACATCCTTGGCGGGACGCCGGTGTTTGTCGGAACTCGCGTGTCGGTGAGCACCCTGCTCGAGTACTTGGAAGCGGGCGACACCCTGCACGAGTTCCTGGAGGACTTTCCGAGCGTCACCCGCGAACAGGCCGTAGCCGCTCTCGAACTCGCCAAGCAGATGCTCGCGTCTCATGCGCATTCTGATTGACGAGTGTGTGCCGCGGCGGCTCCGGGATGAGCTTTCCGGCCACGACGTCCAGACCGTTCCGGACATGGGCTGGTC
>JAHWKJ010000674.1 GCA_019347905.1 Planctomycetota bacterium | reverse complement strand
CGACGCCCGCAGCGAGGACGGCACCGCATCGACCATTCAGCCGCTGATTGCGCCCTTGTACAACGGCCGCTCTCCGCTGGAAGTGCTGGCCGTGCTGCTGGGCCGCTCCTCGATTTCCGCGGCCGAGATTGTCCGCGAATACTGGCAGTGGACGGGTGGCACTGGTGGCTTGCCCACCAGTGCAGCGGGCACCCCCCCCGAAGCCACGGGTGGACAAGCCACCCGTGCCACCCAGGTCGAAGCTCCGCTGCCGCCGGCCGTCGCCGACGATCGCTCCGAAGACCTGTGGCAGACGGCCCTCCATCACGGTTTTTTCGCCGACACGGCGTTCGAGCCTCTCGACGTGAGTTTGCGGGACGACCTGGGCGACAGAATCGCGGCAGCGGCCCGGCGGCTCGGCGACACGGCAGCTTCACAGCCGATGGGCGAGGACGGCAAGCGCGTCTCGCTCGTATTCGCGCCCGATCCGTCCGTCTGGGACGGCCGCTTCGCGAACAACGCCTGGCTGCAGGAACTGCCCAGGCCGCTGACAAGCCTCACGTGGGACAACGCCGCCCTCGTGAGTCCCGCCACCGCCACACGGCTGGGCCTCGACAACGGCGCGGTCGTTGAACTCCGCCGCGGCAAGCGGAAGATCGCGGCCCCCGTGTGGCGGACGCCTGGCCATCCGGACGATACGGTGACGTTGCACTTGGGCTACGGGCGCGAGCGGGCCGGCCGCGTGGGCAATGGGGCGGGCTTCGATGCCTACCGCCTGCGGACCACCGATGCGATGTGGTTCGCCTCCGACGCCACGCTGCACACCACAGGCCGCACCGCCAAACTCGTCAGCACGCAGCATCACCACCTGATGCACAACCGCGACATCGCCCGGGCCGGCACGCTCGACGAGCTGCGCGAGCATCCCGAGCATCCGCACTTCGCCCACCCCAGCCATCACCACGTGCCGCCGGCTTCGCTGTACCCCGAATGGGAGTATCCCACGTACAAGTGGGGCATGGTGATCGACCTCACCGCGTGCATCGGCTGCAATGCCTGCACCATCGCCTGCCAGGCGGAGAACAACATCCCCGTCGTCGGCAAGCAGGAGGTCGACCACAACCGCGAGATGCACTGGATCCGCATCGACACCTACTACCGCGGCGAGCGCCACAACCCCGAGACGTACATGCAGCCCGTCCCCTGCATGCACTGCGAGAAGGCCCCCTGCGAGCCGGTGTGTCCGGTGGCGGCCACTTCGCACAGCAGCGAGGGCCTCAATGAGATGACCTACAACCGCTGCGTGGGCACGCGCTACTGCTCGAACAACTGTCCGTACAAGGTCCGCCGGTTCAACTTCCTCGATTACACCACCTACCGCGACGAGCCAGTCGTCCAGCTCCAGCACAACCCCGATGTTACCGTCCGCGAGCGGGGCGTGATGGAGAAGTGCACCTATTGCGTGCAGCGAATCAACGAGGCCCGCATCACCGCCCAGCAGCGCACCGGCCCCGATGGGAAAGAAGGCCGCATCGCCGACGGCGACGTCGTCACCGCCTGCCAGGCGGTGTGTCCGACGAACGCCATCGTGTTCGGCGACCTGAACGATCAAGACAGCCATGTGCACCACGCGCACGCGTCACCGCTGAACTACGCGCTCCTCGAGGATCTCAACACCCAGCCCCGAACGACGTACCTCGCGGCCGTCCGGAACCCGAACCACGCCCTCGAACCGAAGCAGCACCATGGCGGATCCCACTGACCGGCCGACGCACGCCGGCGGCGGGGACGATACGCTGCTCGGCGCCGAGCACACCTTCCACTCGGTCACCGATAAGATCAGCTCCATCGTGCTCACACGCACGACGCCCCGGGGCTGGTACATCGGCTTCGGACTCGCCTTCCTGCTGGTGATGGTCTTTCTGTGGTCGGTGACGTGGCTGTTCATTTACGGCGTCGGCGTCTGGGGCGTGAACGTTCCGGTGGGCTGGGGATTCGCCATCGTCAATTTCGTGTGGTGGGTGGGCATCGGGCACGCGGGGACGCTGATCTCCGCCATTCTGCTGCTCCTCAAGCAGAAGTGGCGGACGTCGATCAACCGCTTCGCCGAAGCCATGACGCTGTTCGCCGTCGCCTGCGCCGCCACGTTTCCGCTGTTGCACCTCGGGCGGCCGCAGTATTTCTACTGGCTGCTGCCGTACCCCAACACCATGGACGTGTGGCCGCAGTTTCGCAGCCCGCTGATCTGGGATGCGTTCGCCGTCGGCACTTACGGGCTGGTGTCGCTGATGTTCTGGTACGTGGGGCTGATCCCCGACTTCGCGACGATGCGCGACCGCGCGACCGGCCGCTTCGCCCGCATCGCTTACGGGTTCTTCTCGATGGGCTGGCGCGGCTCGGCCCGGCACTGGAAGCGCTACGAACAGGCGTACCTCCTGCTGGCCGGGCTGGCGACGCCGCTGGTGGTCTCCGTGCACAGCGTAGTGAGCTTCGACTTCGCCGTCGGAATCGTCCCGGGCTGGCACTCGACGATCTTCCCGCCGTACTTCGTCGCCGGGGCGATCTACTCCGGCTTCGCAATGGTGCTGACGATCGCCATCCCGCTGCGGGCCGCGTTCGGCCTGCGGGACCTGGTGACGGACCGGCACCTCGACGTAATGGCCAGAGTGATGCTGGCCTCGGGACTGGTGGTCGCCTACGGCTACCTGATGGAGTTCTTCACCATGTGGTACAGCGGCCACGAGGCCGAGATGTTCATGGCCAAGTACCGCGCCACCGGCGCATACGCCGGCTTCTTCTGGGTGATGATCGCCTGCAACTGCGTGATCCCGCAGGTCCTATGGTTCCGGCGGGTGCGGCGGAACGTGTACCTGCTGTTTGCACTGGCGCTCGTGATCAACGTGGGCATGTGGCTGGAGCGGTTCGTGATCGTGATCGTCAGCCTCACGCGCGACTACCTGCCGGGCCAATGGGCTGAGTATTACCCGACATTCTGGGACTGGTCGCTGTACGTCGGCACGCTGGGGCTGTTCGCGGCGCTGCTGTTCGTGTTCATCCGCCTCTTCCATCGAGCTCGGCGAATACACCGCAGGGGAACGCCCCGAACCCTACGTCTACA
>JAHWKJ010000673.1 GCA_019347905.1 Planctomycetota bacterium | reverse complement strand
TGCACCACGAGCACGGCGTCGGCAAGCAGACGGTAGATCAATTCCGGCTCTTTCGCTGAAGTGGGCTTTCCAAACGTCAGTTGTATCACGTGTTCAAAAGTGTTGCCCAGCGCAACCCACGCGCACGTTGTTGACACCCTCTCCGGGCCGCGCTAGCATGAAGATTCGCGGTGCCGACTGCGGTTGATTCTTCAGTCGTTTCGGCTGCATCGGCATCGCCGTCGGGCCAGATGATGGGTCCGCTCGAACTTCACGTCTGCGGGCAGCAGCCCGTCCGCCATGGCCACCAGCGAACTGACTCGCTCCCAGTCCAGCGTTCCTCGCGAAGGGGCAAACCGCGCGGATTCCAACGCTCCCCCCCTGACTAAGGGGGGGCCGGGGGGGGTCAGGCGCGCCAATCTCCCCGTCCTCAAAGAAACCCGCTACGACCTCGTCAGCTCGCTGATGATGTCCCTCGTGCTGGGGCTGGGCGTCACCTGCCTGTGCCTGCTCGTGTGGTGGGTCAGCAACCGGCCGCCGGTCGAACAGGACGTCACTCCCGTCGAGATGATCGAGCTGCCCGGCGGCGTCGAAGACGGGGCCATCGACGAGACACTCAAGCTCGAATCCCCCGAAGAAGAGATTCCCGACCCCTCCGTCGCCGAAGAGAGCGAAGAGGTGCAGGTCGAGGAAGTGCTCGAGAACGTGCTGGAGTTCTCCGACCGCGCCACCAACCAGCTTCAGCCGACGTTCGACACCGACGTGCAGAGTTCCGGCAAGGCCGGCAGCGCCAGCGGCACCGGACGGGCGGCCTTGGGAATGGGCGGCGGCGAGAAAGGCCTGCCGCGGGCCGAACGCTGGTTCATCAACTGGTCCGACCGCGCCACGCTCGACGAGTATGCGCAGCAGCTCGATTTCTTCGGCATCCGCTTCGCCATCCTGCGACCCGGCGAGCCGGCGCTGATCATCTCGAACTTCAGCGCCGAGAAGCCGCAAGTGACCACGGTGGCCAAGGGCGACAAGGACCAGCTTTACTTCAGTTGGCGGGGCGGCTCGCGGCGGCAGGCCGATGCGCAGCTCTGCCAGAAGGCGGGCGTCAACGTCGGCAACCAGCCCATCCTGCACCTGTACCCGGCCGCCACCGAGCAGGCCCTCGCCCGACTGGAGAAGGACTACCGCAACCGCCCGCCCGAGCAGGTCCGCCGCACCTACTTCAGCGTGCAGCGCGCCGGGCGGGGATATCAGTTCGTCGTCACGAGACAAATCACATTTTGACGAGGGGTCGAAGGTCGAAAGTCGAAAAGTCGAAAGGGCCGGAATCGCCCTGCCGACGTTTGCCTTTTTAGATCCGCCTTCGGCCCCTTCGACTTTTCGACCTTCGACCCTTTCGACCAAACCCATGGAACAAATTCTCGAACTCGCCGCCAATGCAATTTACGCCGCCATGGCCGCGGCCGCTTTGTATGGCGTGTATACGGTGATCATGCTCTCGCGGCGGATCGCGCAGAAGCGCTTCTCCAGCCAGGCGCAGGCGGATGAGTTTCTCGACCAGGTCCGCGAGGAACTGCGGCAGGGGAATCGCGAGGCCGTGGTCGAGTTATGCGACTCGCCGCCCTGGTGGAGCAAGGCGGTGCCGCAGCTCGTGCTCGTGGCGATGGCCAATCTGCACCGCGGGACCGCCAAAGTGCGGCGGGTGCTCGCCGAACGCTTCGAAAAGGACATCCTGGCCGACCTGGAGTACCGCACGTCGTGGGTGGCGACGATCGTGAAAGTCGCGCCCATGTTGGGACTATTGGGGACGGTGGCCGGCATGATCAATGCCTTTAAAAAAATCGCCGGGGCGCAGAGCACCGGCATCAAGCCCGAAGCGCTCGCGTCGGACATCAGCTTCGCGCTGGTGACGACGGCGCTGGGTCTGGCGATCGCCATTCCGCTGGTGCTGGCGGGGAACATGATTCACGTGCGGATCGGCAAGCTGCAGGATTCGGTGCAGCAGGATCTGGGCCGCTTTGTCGAAGAGCTTGACGCCGGGGCACGGCCGGAAGGAACGATCTCTTGAAGCGCCGCGCGACCAGCTTCGGTTCGGCCGACGAGGCCCCCCTGATGCCGCCCCGCCGCGCCGGTGACGAAGCCGACCTCGACATCACGCCGATGATCGACGTGACGTTTCTGCTGCTGATCTTCTTCATGGTCACTTCGACCATGCAGCAGAACCAGGATCTGGACGTGCCGACGGCCAAACATGGCACGGGCATCGAATCTCGCGAGACCGTCACGGTGTCGATCCTGCGGCCGGCGTCGGACGCCGTCTCGCCGACGGTGCGGCTTTCTATGGCGAACCGCGCTCCGGTCGAGCTGCCCAGTGCCGCCGCGCCGGGCGAGCTGGACGAGGCCGTTCGCGGCCGGATCATCGAAGAAGTGAGCGCCGCCCGGCAACTGGGTCAGTCGCTGGCGATCATCAAAGCCGACCGCGACGTGTCCTATGGGTTCATCGACAAGGTGATGAAAGCCGTCAACGACGTGGAAGGCATGAGTTTTTCGTTCGAAGTCCGAGACAAGCGGTGAGTGCGGAGTTGTCAGCGTGCCATCGGGAGTGTTCGTTTAGAAGCGATTCTGTCGCCCCTGCCGGGGCTGAATGGGTCCTGGTGGACGCCCCACCCATGGCTTGCGCCATGGGCTACGGTCCAGCGCCCCTGCCGGGGCTGAATCAGGCACACGTGGAATCGTTTTGAACATTAATCCGTTCATCCGACCTTCAACCCTCAACCCTCAACGTGCCCATCCAGTTCCGCTGCACCGCCTGCCGGCAGAAGCTGAGCATCTCGACCCGCAAGGCGGGGCGGGAGGTCTCGTGCCCGGCGTGCGGAGAACGGCTGGTCGTGCCGGCCCCGGAGCCGGCCGTGCCCGTGGCCGAGGAACAAGCCGCGGCCCCTGAAGCGACTCCAGACGCAGACATCGAACGGCGGCACCCCGAAGTCGCGGCCGAACGGCAGCGCGACGATCTGCTCGCGGCCAGCATCGAAGCCGACGAGGCCGAAGAGTTCTCGCTACGGAAGGCCGACACCGATTTCGAGGAGATGGATCTCACGCCGATGGTCGACGTGACGTTCCTGCTCTT
>JAHWKJ010000672.1 GCA_019347905.1 Planctomycetota bacterium | reverse complement strand
CTTTGCGGACGAACGACGCAGACCAAGCGAAAACCGGCGGCCCGCAAAGGGGTCTGACCCCTTCGCGCACCAGCCACTCAGGCCGTCAGCGTGCGCTCCATCACCTGGACCAACTCCTCGGGATCGACGGGCTTCTGGAACCAGCAGTCGACGCCGCCGGGGCCGGTCGCGACACCAAGCTGTTCCGGCTGCGTGCCGCTGACCGCAAACACCTTGAGATCCCGCAGCTCCGGATCACGGCGGATGCGGCCGAGAGCGTTGGGTCCGTCGACCCGCGGCATCAGCATGTCGAGCAGCACGAAGTCGGGCCGGTCGTGCGTGCGGAGGTAGTCGAGCGCATCGGCCCCATCGCCGGCGACCGCCACGTCATAACCCTTCAGCCGCAGATAACTTTCCAGCAGCCGCCGCTCGTTCTGGTTGTCATCGACGAGCAGCGCCTTGCGCAGCCGCGGGGCGGCCGGCTGCGGACGCGAGGGTTCGCGCTGGGCGGCGAGCTCGCGGCTGAGTCCGGCCAGGCGGGCCAGCAGCCCGTCGATCGTCTCGGCGGCTGTCTCAGCCTCGCCCGCCCGAAGCTGCTCGCGGGCCAGCCGCGCGGCAAACGTCACCTCCTGCAGGACATTGCGGAACTCGTGCGACAGCGAGCGCCTGTCGCCCACGGGCTGCGAACCGTGGACTTCATTCTCCGCGATTTCGTGCCGAAGCACCCGAATCTCGCGCGGCGCCTGCACACCCAGGCGGGCGCGGTTGCCGACGATGGAGACGACCTCGACGGTCACCCCCAGGTCGGGGAAGACGATCCGTTCTTTTTCGCGGCGGGAGAGAACCAGCATGGCGGGCTTCCTTTCCAGAAACTAGTGTCCATTCCTCAGGGTCGCAAAAGGGCACCCTCTTTTACCGGGGCGCCAGCCGGTCGGCAAGAGCGCAGCGAGGATCCGCAGGGCTGTTCGATTTCTCGACCTGTGCAACCTGTGCTGCCGAGACTGTTACATACTCACCCGACGCGCAAGCGAGGAAGCTATGCACACGAGCCCGACGCGCAAGCAACGGAGCTGCAATCCGTGCTCCCGATGCCTCGCTTGCGCTTCGGGTTGGTGTAGTCCTGAAGAGCCGAGCCGGCACGACCCGGGTCTCTGGGGGGCGTGTTCGAGGGACTTCAGAAGAAACCGCCGCCGCTGCCGAGCGCGCCGCCTCCGCCCCCGCCACCACCGCCGAAGCCATCGAGCGGTACGCCCTGCTCGTGGCGCTCGGCGGCCCGCAACTCATCGAGAAAACGTTGGACCTGCTTCTGGACCTCGTGCGACTGCCGCACAACCAGCGTATTCTCGACGACGCGGATGACACCCTCGCCGCCGGCCGATTCCCAGGTTTCCGGCGCGATCAATTCCTTCAGCGCCTCCTGAAGCGCCTTGGCCCGCTTGGCCGACGCCTGTGTATAGAAGCGGGTGACGATCTGCTCGGGGTCGGGATCATCCTTTGCCGTCTTTCCGATCTCAGCCGCTCGACGCCGCAGATCGTCCAGCACGACCGCGAGTTCGTCGTGGACCTCATACGTCTGCCGGACCACGAGCACGCCCGTCAGCGCCTCGTCAATCGTGCCTCCAGTGCCATCGATCTCTTCCCACGGCCCACGCGTCTCGTTCAGCGAGACCTCGATCAGATTCGTGAGCGGAACGCCCTGGCTGAGCAGCGGGCGGACGTCGTACAGCGCGATAACGAATCTCTCGTCGGCCTCGATCTTTGTCGTCACGTTCAGCACGCCATGTTCAACATAGTGGGTCAGACCGAGTGGATCGAGAATGAGTTCCAGCAGCGCATGAAGTGAGATTCCGCTCAGTTTCTCGGTGATGGGTTCGCTGGTTTCGATCCCTTCGTCGGAAAGGGCACGCTCATCGACGACAATCTGGATGCCGGTCTTCTTCGCCAGGTCGTCCAGAACCTGAGCCAACGGTTTCGCATCGGCCTCGATCGACGCCGTGCGCTTAAGAGCCCTAAGCACCTGGCGGTCCGCTTCCGTCGGGTGTCCGGGTGGGAATACGAAGCGCTGCGTCGTTGTGCTTTGCCGCTTGTGCAAGTCCTTGAGCGCATCGATCAGCAATTCGACTTCGTCCTGAACAGCGGCCGTCTGTCGCACGATGAGCAGGCCGGGCTCAGTGAAATCGATCGTGCCGCCGGTGCCATCGATGTCTTCCCACGGACCGCTCGTGGCGTCTTCAATGACGTCAATCAGTCGGTTGATGGCCCGTTGGCGCTCGCTCGTGGGTTCCTCCACCCACGGCCCGCCGAACCCGCCTTGTCCTGCCGAGCCTCCCATCTGTCCGCCCAGGTTAAACTGCACATAGCTCAGCCTGGTCCGGCGAACTGTCGGGAGTGCTCCGACATCGAACGCCTCGTCCTCGGGAGGCAACAGTTCAGCCACGTTATAAATGCAGGTGATCAACATCTCGTCCGCCGCAATCTTCGTGGTCACAACCAGCACTTCGTGGTCGATGACCCACGCCATGCCCATGGGATCCAGAAGCCGCTCCAGCGCGCTCTGAATCGTCGCTTCCCTGAGGTCGATCGTGACGGGTTCGTCGGGTTCGATCTCCTCGTCCAGGAGCGCCGTTCGATCGATCCAGAACGTACTGCCGGCGCTCTTGGAGAGTTCGGCGAGCACCTCGTTGAGCGGCTTGCCTTCGAACTTCTGCGTCACCGTCTTTTGCAGCGACTTGCGGATGGCCGCTTCGGACTGACGCGCCGTGCGGGCCAGCGCGACGGCGGCGGACGGTTCGGCAGGCTTCGCCCGCCGATCGCGCCGCTGCGGCTGCGGCGCTTTCGCATCGTCCGACTGCGCCCATTTCGCGGGCCTGGCGGCCTTGTCTTTGGCCGCCTTGTCGCCCGCCGCCGCGAACGCGAGAAAGGCGCCCAGCGTCACCACCAGTGGAAGGCCCGCGCCGAGGAACTTGCTGAACCGCGTCATGTCCGTGTTACCTCCCGTGCCGGGGAGTCGGCCACGCGGCAGCGGCGAAGATGTTTCGCATGGCTATGCGAAAGATCCTTCGCGTGCGGCTGCGGGCGCCCGGCACTTTGCCAGATGTGTGGAACAGTTCCAACCGCCGGCCCGCGGC
>JAHWKJ010000671.1 GCA_019347905.1 Planctomycetota bacterium | reverse complement strand
TGTTGCTGAAGTCAAACGTGTTGTACAGCGGAGCCTGATCGATGTACGGCAGAATCCCGACCATCCAGCTTGTGCTGCGCCCATTGTTGCCGTTCGGCGGATTGGCGTAGGTGATCGGGAATTGGCCGGCGGTCTCCTCGTAGTTGAAGAGGGCCAGGGCGAGCTGTTTCATGTTGTTCTTGCACTGGCTGCGTCGCGCCGCCTCGCGGGCCTGCTGCACGGCCGGCAGCAAGAGGGCGATCAGGATCGCAATGATGGCGATCACCACCAACAGCTCAATCAGCGTAAAACCCCGCCGTCTCGAACCTGAACGAAACATACGCCGTCCTCCCGTCAAAGAGATATGATGCCGACAAAAACCTGCGGACCACGACGATGGTCCGTTGAGAATCAATTCTGAGGCGGAGTGCGACTGACCCGGATCGTGCAGAGCCCGCAGCTTCGAAGGCTGCATGCAGCGGAAGCACTCGCCAATCGCCTCCAATTGAGTATGTCAACGCCGGTCTTGCGCTTCAAGTGCCGCCGGTGCAGATTTCACGCGTCCGGTGTATTCATGGGCCGTCGCGGCTGATGATCCGTTTCACGCCCGGCCAATGCGCCTCAGCGTCGGCCTGACGTGCTCGACCTGCTGCGGCACAGACGCGATGGGCAGAATCGCGAGGGCCGCTTTCAGCACAGGGCCGGCGGATGTAGAGTGATGCCGGGGAAAAGAGTTCCGTGACAGTCGACACCGCTTCCATTCTCGGGCCTGATGGTCTCGTCGCGCAGCGGCTCGCGCGGTACGAGTACCGCAGCGAGCAACTCGAAATGGCGCAGGCGGTGGCGCGGGCCATCGCCCGCAAAGAGCATCTGGTGGTCGAAGCGGGCACCGGCGTCGGCAAGAGCTTCGCGTACCTCGTACCGGCGCTGCTGGCCGCCACGGCGCCGCGCCGCGAGGGGGAGCGGCGGGTGCGGATCGTCGTCTCGACGCACACGATCAGCCTGCAGGAACAGCTCATCGCCCGCGACCTGCCCTTTCTGCGCTCGGTGCTGCCGAAAGAGTTCTCGGCGGTGCTGGTGAAGGGGCGCTCGAATTATCTCAGCCTGCGGCGGTTGGCGGTCGCGCAGGAGAAGATGGTTTCGATGTTCCTGGAGCCGGAGGCGGCCGAGCAGCTTACGCAGGTGAATGCGTGGGCGAAGCAGACGAGCGACGGCAGCCGCTCGGACCTGAGTTTCCGGCCGCTGCCGCAGGTATGGGATGAAGTCGTCAGCGACAGCGGCAACTGCCTGGGCCGCAAGTGCCCGACGTATAAGCAGTGCTTCTACTTCGCCGCCCGCAACCGCGTGTGGAACGCCGACCTATTGGTGGTGAACCACGCGTTGTTCTTTTCCGATCTGGCGCTGCGCCGCGAGGGGGCGAGCGTGCTGCCCGATTACGACGTGGCCGTGTTCGACGAAGCGCATACGCTGGAAGCCGTCGCGGGCGACCACCTGGGCATCTCGCTGACCAGCGGCCAGATCGAGTACCACCTTGCCCGGCTGTACAACGACCGCGCCAATCGCGGGCTGCTCGTGCAGCACCGGCTGGGAAAAGCGCAGGAGTTGGTTCACACGGCGCGGCTGCGGACGATCGATTTCTTCGACGAGCTGCGCTCGCGGGTCGAGCAGGTCGCAGCGAAGAACGGCCGCGTCCGCAAGGCCCTGGGGATGGACAACAATCTCTCCCCGGTGCTGCGCGACCTGGCGGGAACGATCGATCGCCATGCGGAACAGCTCAAAGATGAAGCCCAGCAAATGGAGCTGGCGTCGGCCGCCGCTCGCTGTGCGTTGCTCGCGCAGTCGCTCGACACGTGGCTGGGGCAGTCGCTCGACGATTCCGTCTACTGGGTGGAGCGTTCCGGGCGGGAGGGGCGGGCGACGAAGCTCGTCTCCGCGCCCATTGAGGTCGGACCGGTGCTGCGCAAGGAACTCTTCGACCAGGTGCCCACGGTCATCCTCACGAGTGCGACGCTGGCCGTGGGGAAGCAGGATTTCAGCTTCATCAGGGGCCGCCTCGGTTTCACGAAAGCCCGCGAGCTGAAGCTCGGCAGTCCCTTCGATTACCGGCGGCAGGCGAAGCTCGTGCTGCCGAGGCAAATGCCCGATCCGGCGACCGATCCGGCGCGTTACGAGACGGAAGTCTGCGAGCGGATCAAAAAGCACGTGGCCCAGACCGGCGGCCGCGCGTTCGTGCTGTTCACCAGCTACCGCATGATGCAGAACTGCGCGACGCGTCTGACGGCGTGGCTGGCGGAAAACGAGATTGTCCTCTACTCGCAGGCGGACGGCATGCCGAGAAGCACGATGCTGGAAAAGTTCCGCAACGACGGCCGCGCGGTGCTGTTCGGTGCCGACAGCTTCTGGCAGGGTGTCGACGTGCCGGGCGAGGCGTTGGTGAACGTGATCATCACGCGGCTGCCGTTCAGCGTGCCGGATCAGCCGCTGCTGGAGGCGCGAGTGGAAGCGATCAAGAGCCGCGGCGGCAACCCGTTCTTCGACTACCAGGTGCCGGAGGCGGTCATCCGTTTGAAGCAGGGCTTCGGGCGTTTGATCCGGTCGCAGACCGATCGCGGACAGGTGGTGATCCTCGACCCGCGCGTGCGGACGAAGCGCTACGGCCAATTGTTCCTGGACAGCCTGCCGGAGTGCACCGTCGAGATCGACGGCAATACGTGATCGCGCGGTTGATGGGTGCCACGGGATGCTTGCCATCCCGTGCGAGAGCTCAAACGTGTGCGAAAGTTCCAGAAGTACTGCTTGCGTGAGAACCGCTCGGCACTGGCAGGCGAGCTGCCAGTGCCACCCAACCGTGCAGAGCGCTCCGGTGGCGAGTCGCGGCTAAACGACTGCTCAATCGAGGAAGCTCTTCCACGACGAGTACTTCCGCGTGCGGAGCTGGTGCAGGAGCACGGGGTTTCGCCGCGGACGTATGGGTTGGCGGAACAGCGTCATGCCGGCCTCCCACGGGGTTCGGCCGCCTTTGCGCACGTTGCACTTCAGGCACGCGCAGACGATGTTCTCCCACGTCGTCTCGCCGCCGCGGCTGCGGGGGATGACGTGGTCCATGCTCAACAGGCTCGTGCTGTACCGCCGGCTGCAGTACT
>JAHWKJ010000123.1 GCA_019347905.1 Planctomycetota bacterium | reverse complement strand
CGATCTCGCTGGCGTACAGCGGTGAGGCCGAATACTGACCGCCCAGCCGCGCCACCCAGTGCTCGCGGCCGCTGTGCGCATCGAGGCACGTGGCTACGCCGCCGTCGCTGACAACGTACAGCTCATCGCCTACCAGCAGCGGCGAAGGCTTCTTCGGCATCTGCCGACCGCTCTTCCACACGACGTGCGTGCCCGAGACGTCGCCGTCGCCGTCGTAGCGCACCGCGATGAGCTGCGACTGCACGAAGCTGGTGGCGAAGTAGATCATGCCATGCCCCACGACCGGCCGCGGCACCGTCGAGAAGCCCAGGTCGCCGTAGGACGCCTTCCACAGCTCGCGGCCCGTGACGGGATCGTACGAGTACAGCCAGTCGGCCCCCGGCGAAATGAGCTGCGCTTTGTCGCCGACCTCGATGACGTGCGGCGTCGCGTATGCCTTCTGGAATTCGCGGCGTTCGTCCATCTTGCCCGAGCGCGGCACCTTCCACGCGATGCGGCCGGTCTGTTTGTCGAAGGCCGCCACGAACTGCTTGTCGATGCCGTCGAAGTTCGCAATCACCAGGTTCCGCCATACGATCGGCGAGCTGCCCGGGCCGTTCTGATGATCGACGTGCAGCTCGCGGTTCTCCCACAGCTTCTGCCCCGTCGCGACGTCGAGACAGACCGTGCCGTACGTGCCGAAGTGACAGTACACGCGGCCCTCGTCGATGACGGGCGTAGGCGAGGCATAGCTGTTGAGCGAATGGATCGGTCCCGGCTCGGCGACGTGGAACACCTCGCGGTCGTAACGGATGCGTCCGCTCTCGCGCTCGATGCAGATCGCATGCAGCGATAACTCGCCCGCGATTTCCAGGCCGTTGGGATTCGGCTCTTTCGCCAGCCGCGCCTTCTGGACTTCCAATGGCAAGGGCTCGATGAGGGCGGTGGTCAGCCAGATGCGGTCGTCACTGACGACGGGCGAGGAGTGCCCGCGTCCGGGGATGGCGGTCTTCCACGTGACGCCCTGGCTTTCGCTCCACTCGAGCGGCAGCGACTCGGCCTCGGCGTGGCCGTTCCCCTGCGGCCCACGAAACTGCGGCCATTCATCCGCCGCCGGCACGCTGCGCGCGGTGAACGACAGGCACAGACAAGTCCCCAGCACAATGCGAGCGAAGTCGACAGCACGCACAGTCATCGGCCCTCATTTCAAGTGATGAACGGAGAACGCTCGTCCTCCGTGATTACCGTTGGTTGGAGTCGCGGCTGAGGATGGAGGATAGAGAATGGAGGATGGCCGGTTCGCGCCTGTCCGCATGCTTGCCATCCTCCATCCTCCATCCTCACGAACCGACTTCTCCGACGCCCGCCTCAGTGCGCCAGCACCGCGGCGCCGGCGGCGGCGACCGGGTAGAGATTGCCTTCGTCGTCGAACTCCATCGGCTGCGGACTTTCGACAATCTCCAGGTCGTCGCGGCTTTCGAGCTCTTCCAGATACGCCTCGCTGACGAGCACCTCGCCCACGCTGAGCGTGTTGGTGATGTGGATCACGCGGGCATCCTCGGGGTCCACCAGGCCCACCGTCTGCAGGGCCTCGTCGAGC
This sequence comes from Planctomycetota bacterium, assembly GCA_019347905.1. Classification (GTDB taxonomy): domain Bacteria; phylum Planctomycetota; class Planctomycetia; order Planctomycetales; family Planctomycetaceae; genus JAHWKJ01. Next base: position 11,065 of record JAHWKJ010000123.1, on the reverse strand, counting down.
ACGTCGCGGTCCGTGGCGAGCGCCACCGGCAGAGACGCCGCCGTGGGATGGCCGCCGGTGATGGCGTTGATCCTCGTGGTGGTGAGGTCCACGCTCTCGATCGTCCGCTGGTTGGTGAATTCCGCGATGCCGATCCCGCAGGCGTTGCCGTGCGTCTCTTCCGTCAGCCCGCGGACGAAGATCCGCTTGCAGCGAACGCGGTCCTCGGCGGTGGCGGCATGGTCCTGGAACTTGCGACCGATGACGTTCGTATCCATGCCCGAGCCGCTGATGTTCTTGCCGATTTCGTCGACGATCAAGAGGTCCACGTCGTTGAAGGGCAGCCGCGGCATCCAGGCTTTGGCGGTTTCCAAGAGGGCCGATTCGCGCTCGAAGAAGTCCTGCGGGGCGACGGCTTCGATGAGGCCGGTCTCGTCATAGGCGTTCTCGACGATAGCGAGGCCCGCCACGACCTTGCAGCGCTGCATGACGACGTCGGCGACCGCCCGGATGATCTCCAGGAAGCTGAAATCCATAATCGCCCGGTGGTAGATCTTCGCCCCCGCGTGCTTGCCCAGGCCGATGAGCATCATCTTGTGCAGGCCCGATTCGATCGGCCCCACAAAGCCCGTGTGCGGCTTGATGCGGCCGCAGACCAGCACGTGGTCCGCCTCGTAGGCGTGCTTATCGAAGTGCACGGGAATGCCCTGCTTCGGCGTGCGGGCGACGATGACCGTTTCCATCGAGCCTTTGATCTCCGCCCCGGTGAACTCCTCCGTGATGCCGTAGCCCTCGAGAATTGCCCGTTGGCCTTCAGCGGTCCCGCCGCCGTGGCTGCCCATGGCCGGCACAATGAACGGCACGGCCCCGAGCGCCTGGAAGTGCCGGACGGCGGCCTTGATGATCTTCGCGATGTTGGCGATGCCGCGACTGCCAGCGGTGATGGCGACGGTCTCCCCCGGCCGCACCTTCCGCTCGAGCCCCAGGCGGGTGAGTTCGCGCTCGACCTCAGCGGGGACGTCTGCCAGGCGCGGCGCGTCGAAACGCTGCCGCACGCGAATCATGCGCGGATAGGCCATGGAAAGCGGAACTCCGGGGAAACTGACGCACGTGGACCAGCCCTGATCGTATCCGAAGCCCGCCCGCGCTGGCAAAGCGACAGCCGGGCCTCGGCCGCGACGGCTCACTCGGCCGGATCGCGGCGAACCTCGCGTGTCCCGCCTCGCTCATGGCTGATATGATGAACCATCGGAAAGCGTCCCGAAAACCTGAGGCGAATGATGAACAGCGACTTGCTCCACGACCGCGGCCGCGGCCCCGAACTCATCGGCACGCGGATCACCGTGTATGATCTGTTGCCCCACTTTCTCGATCCCACGGCCACCGAGGGTTACATTTGCCATTTGTACAACCTTACGCCGCAGCAGGTTGCAGCGGCCCGCGCCTACGTCTTGAATAACCCGGACGAGACGCTGGCCGAGCATTTGGAGATCGAGGCCCGCATGGCCGAGGGCAATCCACCGGAAGTCATCGAACGGGCGAAAGCGACGCACGAGCGTTTCATGGCTTTCAAGGCTTGAGTGACGGAACGTGACCGACGCGAAGCCGAGGAGGCCGCTCGGGCGCGCGAGTCCGGCAATGAAGAGCGACTCGCCACGCAATTCCCCTCGTTTCGCGAGTGGTTCGAGCAGCAGAAGTCGCACGCGAGCCAGCCCAGTGCCATCTGATGGACAGCATCTACATTGAGACCACCATCGTCAGTTATTTGACGTCGCGGCCAAGCGGTCACGTCGTTACCGCTGCCCGCCAACTATTGACACGTCAATGGTGGGACGAGGAGCGCCACAACTACGAGCTTGTGAGCTCGCAATACGTCTTGCAGGAGGCGGCCCGCGGTGACGCTACGTTTGCGAGACAGCGGCTGGATGCATTGGATGGCGTGCCGCTGCTCGATCTACCCGACGAGGTCGGGGAACTCGGGGATGAGTTGCTGGCGCGATCGGTTTTGCCGCCGCAGGCCCGACTTGATGCACTGCACATTGCGGCCAGCGCATACCACGCCGTTGACTTTCTGCTGACGTGGAATTGCAAGCACATTGCGAATGCGAAGATTCTGCCACAGATTCGAGCAGCACTTACGGATCTCGGATACGCCGTGCCCACAATCTGCACTCCAGAGGAGATGCTCGGTGATGACTTCTCATTCAGATGAACAATCGTCTCCGCCAAGTGAACCATCGCCCGACGCGATCGTGAGCGAGTTGCACGCGATTCGCGAGCAGATCGTGGCTGAGTACGGCGGCGACCTAATGAAGCTGACCCGCGCGGCCCAGGAATGCCAGAAGGCGTCGGGACGACGGATCATCCGTCGCGGCGAACTGGCCTCGTCGAAAAAAGCGACGACAGCTTCCGGTCGTGCCCGAACGGCGGATTGACCGGCGATTCTGAGCGGCGACTTTTCTCAGCCTGCCTTGCGGCGGCGGGCGGCGAGCACGGGGAATGCTCCGACGGCCCCTTCGGCGCGGGCGTCCCAGCGGTGGGCGGCGACGGAGGCGAGCACGCTTTCGGCCGCTCCCAAGGCGCGCACGGCGGCGTGACCGTCCACCCGCGGCGTGGCGCCCGTGCGCACGCAGTCGATGAAGTGAGCGAGCTCCGCCGTCAATGCGTCCGCGGTTGAGACCGCCGGCTGCTCGACTTCGAGAAACGTGCCGAAGACCGCGGCCTTCAACGCATTGATGTCGGCGTCGGGCTGGGCGGCGCGCTCCAGCGGCGGCGTGCCGTAGAGCAGCGTCTCCGACGGGCGATACCGCACGACTTCGCGCGTGGTGAAGTCGACCGTCACCGTGCCGACGTCCGACCAGACCTACATCGTGCGTTTCGCCGACGGGCAGACGCGGTTCGCAGTCACGTCGGCGATGCAGCCGTCGGCGAACACCAACCGGGCCTGTGCGCAGTCTTCGTGGCCGCCCAGCACGCTGATGCCGAACGCCTCCACCCGCTCCAGCGGCGACTCGACCAGCGACAGGATCAAGTCGAGGTCGTGGATCATCAAGTCGTGCACGGCGCCGATGTCGGTCGAGCGGAAGGCGTAGGGGCTGACGCGCTCGGCCCGGATGTACTTCGGAGTTCCGCACAGGGCCGCCGCCGTCTCGAACGCGGGGTTGAACCGCTCGACGTGACCGACCTGCAGCACTGAGCCCGTGCCTTCCGCCAACCGCACCAGCCACTGCGCCTCTTCAAGGTCGGCGGCCAGCGGCTTTTCGACCATGGCGGGGACCCCGCGGCGGAGAAACTCGGCCGCGACCGCAAAGTGTGCTCGCGTGGGGACGGCGATCGAGCAGGCGTCGATCTCGCCGATCAGTTCGCGATAGTCGGAGACCCAGCGCGTGCCGCAGTCGGCGGCGACGCGGCGGCCGACGTCTTCGCGGCTGTCCGCCACGGCCACGAGCTCGACGCCCTCCAGGCCGGCGAGGATTCGCGCGTGATGGCGACCCAGCGCCCCGACTCCGACGACTCCGACTCGTATTGAACTCATGCGGCGGCTCGTCCGGTTGCGATGGAAGGGGTCAGACCCCTTTGCGGTTCACGCGTCACCCAACTTCTGCATCGCACGTCCGCAAAGGGGTCTGACCCCGTTGGTGAGAGCGCTCCTCTGGCGAGTCGCGGCTAAACGTTTTGGCGGCTCATGCGGCTCGGCGTTCCTGGCGCTGTTTCTGCTGCGGGGGACGTGGCGGGGCGTTGCGGATCGCTTCCCGGGTGCGGCCGACGCGACCTTCTTTCTGACTCTCGACGAACGAGAGCAGCGTCTCCAGCTCGGGCGGGAATTCGCCGCCCAGTTCTTCGGCGAACAGCGCCCGCACCGCCTCGACCTTCTTGTGTTCGCGGCACAGACGGCGGAAGGCCTGCTTCAAGAGCGCGATCGTCTCGCGGGGCACTCCGCGGCGCTGCAGCCCCACCATGTTGATCGTCTTGAGTTCCGGATTGTCGCTGCCGGCGGCGAGGAAGTAGGGCGGCACGTCGCGGGTAACGCGGCAGCCCCCGCTGACGAACGCCAGCGTGCCCACCGTCGTGAAATGATGCACCACGGTGTTGCCGGAGATGATCGCCCCGTCCTGCACGTGCACGTGCCCCCCCAGGAGCACGCCGTTGACGAGGATCACGTCGTCGTACAGGTGGCAGTTGTGGGCGACGTGCGAATTGATCATCAACAGGTTGCGGTGGCCGATGCGGGTCGTGTAGTCCTCTTTCTCGGCCCCCGTGTTGACGGTCACGCCTTCGCGGAACTGGTTCTCGTCGCCGATGACGGTGAACGTCTCCGACTCGGGCGTGTAGCACTTGTCCTGCGGCGGCGAGCCGATCACCGCGCCCGGGAAGAACTGGTTGCGGCGGCCGATGCGCGTGTGGCCCACGATCGTCACGTGGCTTTCCAGGCGGCAGCCGTCGCCCAGCGTCACGTGCGGGCCGACGAGGCAGAACGGGCCGATCTCGACGTCGCTTCCAAGCTCGGCGCGGGCATCGACGCTGGCCAGCGGCGAGATGCGGATGGGCATGCGGGCGTCTCAAAAGGTGTGCGGGTGAAGCCTGCGGTGTCAGATCATGTAATTCGTCGGCAGACGCGATGCCCGGAATCTACAAACAGTTGCGACCGAGCGACGGTGCTCGGCGCGCGAAGCGAACCGGTGTTTCATGCCGCACGCGAACCTCCCGCGGCGCCGCCCGCGCCTTGCGACAGCTTCAATCCGCGGATCAGCTCGCGGTTCAGCCGGTGGCCGCTGCGGCGCGCGCGGAATTCACCGTACAGATCGCAGCCCATGAGCGCGAAGTCGCCCAGGCAGTCGAGGATCTTGTGCCGCACGCATTCGTCCGGGAACCGCACGGCGTTGTCGATCACGCCGTCGCGGCCGAAGACGAGCAGGTCGCGGGCGGTCGTGCGGCGGCCGTAGCCCTGGGCCTTGAGGGCTTTGACCTCCGCTTCCAGCACGAACGTCCGCGCCGCGGCCAGTTCGCGCGCAAAGCTCTCCGGCGTGATTTCGAGCGCCAGTGCCTGTGCCGGAATGGGCGACGCCGGCCCGTAATCGAGATCGTAGCCGACCACCAGAGCCGGCGGCGAAAGCGGACGGGCGGCGACCTCCGCCCCGCGCTTCTCGTCGACGGCCCTCAGTCCCCGGCGGACGACAAACACATCCCGCGGCGCGTCCTGCTCTTCAAAGCCGGCCTGAAACAGCGCCTCGACGAAGGCCTGCGACGAACCGTCGCAGCCGGGCGGCTCCGGCCCGTTCAGCTCGACCAGGCAGTTATCCACCCGAAGTCCGTACAGGGCGGCGAGCACGTGCTCGGTCATCTCAATGGTCACGCCGCCGCGCTCGATCGCCGTGCGGCGTTCGCGCGGGACCGTGTATTCGATGGTCGCCGGAACGGGATCGGCCCCCAGTCCCAGGCGGTCGATGCGGCGGAAGGCGATGCCGTGTCCCGGGGGCGCCGGCAGGAACCGCAATCGGATCGAGGCCCCCGTAAGGAAGCCGATCCCGCGCACCTCGACAGGCCGCTGAATCGTCCGCTGCCGGCGGACGACAATCCCGCTCTCCCACATGGACTGGTTGCCTCCCTGCTGCCGTGTCCCACTCGCCTGGCGCAGCACAAGCGGCTCGCTTGTGCCGAAGGGCGCCTCGCGAGGCGACGTCTTTCGAGCAAGCAAGCTGCTTGCACTACGAGCGGCGCACCGCCCGTAGAGCAAGCGATCCGCCTCGAGCTCTACTGACGCCGGGCGGCGCCTGCACCGGTGCCACTGGGAGCGCCGCCGGCCGCTTGCGGGCTGTAGCGCTGGTTCAAGTAGTTCAGCACGGCCTTGGTGATGTCGTCCTCGCCGCGGTGGAACACCACCTGCCGGTTCATGCTGTTGAGGATTTCCTTGGGATCGGCGGCATCCTTCACCTCTTCGGCGTTGAACCGCAGGACGAGCGTGTACTTGTAGTGCTGCGCGTACAGCCCCACCGCCTCGGAGACTTCGAGGTAGATCGTCTTGTAGATGTCGGCCTCCTGCCGGAGGAACTGCATCTGGCTCTTCTTGCGGAAGGTCTCGAAATCGGTCACCTGGCGGGTGATCTGGTCTTCGAGCTTGGTGTACTCGGGGCTGCCGGGCTTGTAGGGGCTGTTCTTCATTTCTTCTTGCAGCTTCGTGACCTGGGCGGCGCGGGCCTGGGCTTCCTGGTCGGCCTTTTCGATTTCGGTCTTGAGGTCCTCGCGCAGGGCCTCGAACTTCTTGTAGTTCTTGAAGATGTAGGCCATGTCGATCAAGCCGACCTTGTGCGGCTTGGCCTGCGTCTCCTGGGCCTCGAGCGGCGAGGACAGGACCGCGGTCCCCACGAGGAACGTGGACGCTCCCGCCAGCAACAGGGCGGCGACGGCCGCCAGGGCGAACTTCTTCACGGCGAATGCACTCCTTTGCTGTGCCGAACCCCCTCGGTGGTCGCGACGGACGAAGCCCGCCGAAGCGATGTTTCGGGTGGCTATTTCGCAGAACCGCGCGGCTGGGTCAAGACGAGCTTGAAGGCTGCCCAACAGACCGGCGACTGGTATCATGCCTTGGCACCCGTTTCGAGGCAACCACTTTCGATCCGCTCAACATGAACGCCGCTCTCCCCGCCTACACCGCGATGGCCCGGCGGTTTCGGCCGCAGACGTTCGATGCCGTCGTGGGACAGCAGCACGTCGCCCAAGCGCTGAAAAACGCCATCGCCGCCAGCCGCGTCGCGCACGCGTATCTGTTCACCGGCGCCCGCGGCGTCGGCAAGACGTCGATGGCCCGCATTCTGGCCAAGGCCCTCAACTGCCCCAACGCGCAGGACGGCGTGCCCTGCAACCAGTGCGAGATCTGCCGCGGCATCTCCGCCGGCAATGACGTCGACGTGCTCGAAATCGACGGCGCCTCGAACCGCGGCATCGACGATATCCGCACGCTGCGGGCCAACGTGGGCGTCAAGTCGATGCGGACGCGCTACAAGGTCTACATCATCGACGAAGTGCACATGCTCACGAAGGAGGCCTTCAACGCGCTGCTCAAGACGCTCGAAGAGCCGCCGCCGGGCGTGAAGTTCGTCTTCTGTACGACCGAGCCGACCCGCGTCCCCGACACGATCCTGTCCCGCTGCCAGCGGTTCGATTTCGCCACGATCGAGACGCAGAAAATCGTCGAACGCCTCGACGAGATCGCCCGCGCCGACGGCTTCGACGTCGAACCCAAAGCCCTGGAACTGGTGGCCCGCCGCGCTTCGGGATCGATGCGCGACAGCCAGTCGCTCTTCGACCAGTTGCTGGCCTTCGGCGAGGAAAAGATTTCGGCCGACGACGTGCATCGCCTGCTGGGGACGGCCGACGACGACCGGCTGATGGAGCTGTTTGACGCGATGATCGCCGGCGAACGCGGGCGGGCCCTGGACCTGCTCGACCAGGGACTCGCGCAAGGCGTACAGCTTGGCGAGTTGCTGGAGCAGCTCATTCACTACGCCCGCGACTTGATGGTCATCGCCTCCGGGGCCGAATCCGTTTCGCTGGCGGCCGTCTCTGGCGAGAACCGCCCGCGGCTGGTCGAGCAGGCCGGCCGCTGGGGCATGGCGACGATTCTCGCGGCGCTCGACATTCTGGGAGAGACGCGCAGCCGGATGTTCCGCGTGACGTTCGACCGCCCGCTGGCCGAGTTGGCCCTCGTGCGGGTGGCGATGCTCGAAGATCTGGAAGGGCTTGCGAACCTCGTCGCGGAGCTGAAGAGCGGCGGAACGGCCGCGCCGCAGAGTCCGGCGCGTGCCGCAACGAAACGTCCGGCCGCGGCATCCGCTGCTCAGGCTCAAAAAAAAAGCGCCCCTGAAGCCGCGGTGAACGAAGGGCCGGCGGTGGCCGCGTCGGCGAAGCCTGCCCCGCCTGACCCCCCCCAGCCCCCCCTTAGTAAGGGGGGGAGTACGCCGGGAGAGGCTCCGCTGGAGGCGGGGACGGAAAATGGGTTGTGGACGGAAGTGCTGTCGCGACTTGATGATCGGCTGCGCGGGCACGCCCGGGTTGCGGGCCGCGTAGCAACTTCCGGGCCAAATCTTCTGGATGTAATCTTCCCCTCAAGCTATCATTTCAGCAAGCAGTACTGCGAGCAGCCCGAGGTGCTCGCCCGACTGGAGCGCATCGCGACGGAAGTGGCCGGTCGCCCTGTCCGCATTCGGTGCCTCCTGGACGAAGACGAGTCGCCAGCGAACGGTGCCGATGCGGACGAGAGTTCGGCCCCGGTCGATGCCCTGCCGGACGAGTTCGTCGAGGAGGCCATGGCCGTCTTCGGCGGCCGGGTGGTGAAGGTCGAGGCGCTCACGGGGCTGCGTTAGCAAGATCAGCCGGAAGTAACGCCAAGACGCAAAGGACGCTGAGCCGCGCAAAGCAGACCAAGAGCCTGGCTTGCAGATCCTCGCGATTTCTCTGCGCCCTTCGCATCATTGCGTTGAAAGTCATTCGAGAAACTCGGTGCCGGCGCTGACGGAACGAAATCTCCCTTCGAGAACGAGCATGTTCGGAAAAATCGGAAACCTGGCCTCGCTGCTGAAGAATGCCCCGGAGCTCATCCGCCAGGCCCGCGAGATGCAGGGCCGCATGGCGGAGATCCAGAAGCGGCTGGCCCAGGTCAAAGCCGAAGGCTCGGCCGGCGGCGGCATGGTCACCGTCGAAGCCAACGGCCAGCTCAAGGTGACGGCGGTCCGCATCGAGGACTCGCTCGTCTCCTCCGGCGATCGCGAACTGCTCGAAGACCTGCTGGTGGCCGCCGCCAACCAGGCACTGGATAAAGCTCGAGAAGCCGCCTCCCAGGAAATGAGCAAGCTCACCGAAGGCGTCGAGCTCCCGGGCCTCGGCGATATCCTGCAGAAGATGCAGGACGGAGGAGGGGGTGACTCTGATGACGAGCCGCAGGAGCCGTCGTCGGGCGGCAGCGTGGTCGTCTAGTCTAAATGACCAATGACCAATGACAGCGATGGGGGCGTTGGGTGGCACTGGGGCGGCTGAATGGAATTGCGGGAGCGACAACGGAGACTACGCGATGGCCGACAGCATCGGGTTGACGGGAGCCGGGCGTCATCGATCACAGGCATTGGTCATTGGTCATTGGTCATTGGTCATTCCACCCGGCCATTCGTGGGCACGACTTCACGGCGGAAGCAAACCCTGATGCCCATCCGCGCGTTCCAATCCGAAGCGGGCTACGGACCGGCCGTCGATCGGCTGATCGACGAGTTCGCGCTGTTGCCGGGCATTGGCCGCAAAACGGCTGAGCGGCTGACGCACTACATTCTGGCCGTGGGACGGGACAAGGCGCTGGGGCTGGCCGATGCGATCCGCGCGGTGAAGGATTCGGTCCGTCCCTGCGAGGTGTGCTTCAATCTGACGGAGACGCCGACGTGCCGCATCTGCGGCGATCCGCGGCGCGACCGACAGGTAGTGTGCGTCGTCGAGCGGCCGCGGGACGTGATGGCGTTGGAAGCTTCGGGAGCGTACCAGGGTGTCTATCACGTGCTGGGCGGCCGCATCTCGCCACTGGAAGGCGTGGGGCCGGAAGACCTCACGCTCGACGCGCTGGTCCGCCGCGTGCGGCGCGACGGCGTGCGCGAACTGGTGATGGCCACGAACCCTACGCTCGAAGGGGACGGAACCGCGCTGTTCATTTCGAACCTGCTCTCGGGCGACGCGGTGCGGATCACGCGTCTGGCGAGAGGCATCGCCTCGGGCAGCGTGCTGGAGTTCGCCAATCGGGAAATGCTGGCCGACGCGTTACGCGGCCGGCAGGAGTTTTAGGTGGGGTCGAAGGTCGAAAGGGTCAAAGAGTCGAAAGGGCCGGAGGAAAACAGCTCGGACACACGCTTGTAAGGCCGGACAACGCACGAGGGCTTTCTCCGGCCTTTTCGACATTCGACTTTTCGACCTTTGACCCCTCCTTGCGAGGTCAACAACGTGCAGCTCAATTTCGGTCAGCACATGAAAATGAGCCAGCAGATGAAGCTGGCTCCGCGGATGATCCAGTCCATGGAGATTCTGCAATTGCCGATCATGGCGCTGCAGGAACGCATCGACCAGGAACTCGCCGAAAACGTCGTCCTGGAACTACAAACCCGCGACCCCGAAGCCACCAGCGACACCGAAGTCGAAGTCGAACGCGAACGCGCCCGCGAAGAGGCCGACGGCAACGATATCGACCGCAAGGAACTCGTCGTCGACGACGAGCACAACAACGAGCGCGACTTCGAGCGGCTGATCGAAATGGCCGAGCAGTGGCCCGAGGACAACATCGGGGCCGGCTCGCGGCTGTCTTCCAACCGCGTCGACGAGGCCATGGAACGCAGCCACGACCAGATGGCCAACGTCGTCGAACGGCAGCACTCGCTGCAGGAATACCTGCTGGAGCAGTTCGCCGTCCTCGACCACACGCCGGCCATCCGCGCGTTTGGCGAGTACCTCATTCAGAACCTCGACTCGGACGGGCGGCTGCAAAGCTCGCTGGCCGAGATCGTGCAGGTTTACGGCCGCTCGATCACGATGGAGGATGCCGAGCACGCCCTGGGCATGATCCAATCGCTCGATCCCCCCGGCGTCGGCGCCCGCGATCTGAGCGAATGCCTGTTGCTTCAGATCCGACCGGAACTGGAGTACCGCGAGGTGATCGTCGCCCTCGTCCGCGACCATCTGGAAAACCTCTACCAGAACCGCCTGCCGGCCATCGAGAAGGCCACCGGCTATTCCATCGACGAAATTAAGGCCGCGATGGAAGAGATGAAGCATGCCCTCGATCCGCATCCCGGCCGCGGCTTCGAGGAGCGGCCCGTCCAGCGGGTGACGCCCGACGTGAGCGTCGACCGCGACGGCGACGGCCCCTGGCAGGTGAAGCTCGAAGACGAGTACACGCCCAGCCTGCGGATCAGCCGCCGGTACATCCAGATGCTGCGCAACAATCCCGACCGCGAGACGAAGGAGTACATTAAGAAGAAGGTCGAGTCGGCCAAGTGGCTGATCGAATCGATCGAGCAGCGGAACAACACACTCAAGCGCGTGTCGCAGGCCATCGTCGATT
>JAHWKJ010000670.1 GCA_019347905.1 Planctomycetota bacterium | reverse complement strand
CTTCCGATCTGAGCACCACTCGCGCCCAAGGCTGCCCGGCTTCATCGACGGTGGCCAGCACGGCGGCGGCCGGCTCGTGGAGCTCCGTCTGTTTCGCCCGCTCGAACGAGGCGGCGAACCGCTCCAGGGCTTGTCGATATAGCGGGTCGTCCGGCATGGGCGCCTTTTCGTCAGTCACCCTTGAGCTGCGCGATGATTTCCTCGACGCTCTCGAGCTGGCTGTGCAGCGATGCGAGTGACTCCCGGGCCTGTTCTACCACTTCGGCCGGCGCCTTTGACACGAAGCTCTGGTTCGAAAGCTTCTTCTCCTGCGAGACGATCAACGCACGCAGCCTTTCCCGCTCCTTTCGCTGGCGGACCTCCTCGGCCTGGCGGTCGATCACGCCTTCCAGCGGGATGTAGCCGTCGGCGTCCGACAGCGCGAAGTTGGCCGAGGCCGGCGGACGCTCGACGTCGGCCCCGGCGGCGGCCAGCAGCGTCTTCGCCAGGTTGTCGAACTGCCCCGACACGTCCTGCATTTCGCGGGCCACGTCGCCGGCGCAGCGCATGTAAAGCGTGATCTGCGTCCCCGGCGGAATGCCGTAGATCGCCCGCACGTTGCGCACGGCGACGATCGTCTCCTGCAGCCGCTCGAAGCGCCGTTCGAGCGGACGGTCGCGCCACTCCACCGGCAGCGCGGGCCAGGGGGCGATCATCACGCTTTCGGCGGCGCAGGCCGGAGTCGGCAGGCCCCGCTCCGGCGCCAACTCGTTCAGCCGCTGCCACAGTTCTTCTGTGATGAACGGCGCGAACGGATGCAGGAGCTTGAGCAGCGCATCGAGCACGCCCACCAGCACCCGCTGGGCGAGCGGCCGCTCGCCTTCGTCCCGCAGCCGCGGCTTCACCATCTCCAGGTACCAGTCGCAGAACTCGTTCCACGTAAACTCGCGCAGGCTTCGCGTCGCCGCGTCGAACTGATAGCGGCCGAGGTACTCCTCGATCTCGCCCGCGACCGTCGACAAACGACTGAGGATCCAACGATCCTCAAGCTTCAGCCCCTGCCCCCCGTTTAGCCGCGGCCCTGCGGGCCGCGCGAATACGTCGCCCGCCTCATACCCCTCCAGGTTCATCAGCGCAAACCGGCAGGCGTTCCACAGCTTGTTGCAGAAATTGCGGCCGTACTCGAAGCGCTCCGACACCATCCGGGCCACCGGCTCGCCCGGCTCGGCGTCGTACCGCGGCGTCGAGAACTGCGACTCCTGCTTGCACCTGGGGCAGGGCATCAACACTTTGCCCGCCGTGCTCCGCAGCGATTCTTTCACCGTCGCGGGCTTGACCATCGGGCCGCCGTCGTCGAGCGCCTGCGGCACGAGGTGCTCGCAGTGCGGGCACTCGTAAGACATGGGCAGCCGCACGTCCTGCGTCTCGCCGGCGAACGACGCGATCGTAAACCGCACGGCGTCGGTGCCGTACTTGTCGATGAGGTCCAGGGGATCGACGCCGTTGCCCTTCGACTTGGACATGGTCTGTCCAAAGCCGTCGAGAATCTTGGGGTGCACGTGCACGTGCCGGAAGGGCACGTCGCCCATGTTGTACAGGCCCGCGAGGACCATCCGCGCGACCCACAGCGTGATGATGTCGCGCGAGGTGATGAGCACGCTGCCGGGGTAGAAGTAGTCGAGCACGGCGTTCTTCGTACCTGGTACTTGACTCTTCGTACCTGGTACCTGGTGCGAGGTATTCTGTTCAGCCCGTGGCCCGCTCATCGGCGGATCGCGATCGAACTCCGGCCACCCCAGCGTCGAGTGCGGCCAGAGCGCGGAGCTGAACCACGTGTCGAGGACATCGGGATCTTGCTCGAGACGACCAAATCGTGGAGACTCCAAATGACCTTCAACGTCCTCGTGCCCGTCATCGACGCCAACGAACATGGTCGCGCCGGGGAATCTGACGGTCGCTTGTGTGCCCGGGATTGTTCCTGCTGATGGCAATCCCGTGTCAACGACGCGAATAAAGACAAATGTTGGGTCGAACCAATCTTGGTGACGAATTACGTCTGCAATTACGTCTGCGTCGCTGCGACTTGCGAAATCCTTCGACCAAACCGGGATCCGGTGCCCCCACCACAACTGCCGGCTGATGCACCAGTCGCGTTTCTCGCCCAGCCAGTCCTGGTAGGTCTTGGCGTACCGCGACGGGTAAAACCGCACGCGGCCGTCTTCTACGGCGTCGAGCGCGGCCTGGGCGAGGCGGAAGGGCTCGGCGTCCATGTTCACGAACCACTGGTCCGACAGGTACGGCTCGATGGGTGTCTTGGAGCGGTCGCTGTGCTTGAGCGGGATGATCCGCTTCTCCGAGCGCTCGAAGTGCCCGAGCGCGGCCATGCCTTCGATCACCATCTCGCGGACCTCGTAACGGTCCTTCCCCACGTACTCGTCGTTGCCGCACTCGGCGTTGATTGTGCCGTCGGGGTTCAGGATGTTGATGAGCGGCAGGTTGTTCCGCTGGCCGCAGGCATAGTCGTTGGGGTCGTGGGCCGGCGTGACCTTCACCGCCCCGGTGCCCATTTCCATCTTCGCCAGCAGGGCATCGGCGATGATGGGAATTTCTCGGCCGTTGAGCGGAATGCGCACCTTCCTGCCGACGAGGTGCTTGTAGCGCTCGTCGCCCGGATGCACGCAAACGGCGGTGTCGCCGAGCATCGTCTCCGGCCGCGTCGTTGAGAACGAGATCCGCTCGTCGTCGTCCACCACCGGATAGTTGAACGTCCAGAAGCTGCTCTCGACGTCTTCTTCGAAGACTTCGTCGTCGGCGACGGCGGTCTGCAGGTACGTGTCCCAGTTCACCAGCCGCTTGCCGCGGTAGATGAGGCCGTCTTTGAACAGCTTGAAGAACGTCCGCCGCACGGCCTTGGAGCAGACTTCGTCGAGCGTGAACCGCATGCGCCGCCAGTCGCAGCTTGCGCCGAGCTGCTTGAGCTGTCCGATGATCCGCTCTTCGTAAGCGTCCTTCCAGCGCCAGATGCGGTTGACGAGCGCTTCGCGGCCCACGTCGTGCCGGGTGAGGCCCTCTTCTTCGAGCATGCGGCGTTCGACCACGGCCTGCGTGGCGATGCCGGCGTGATCGGTGCCCGGCATCCACAGGGCCTC
>JAHWKJ010000669.1 GCA_019347905.1 Planctomycetota bacterium | reverse complement strand
TCGCCGGGCCGCAGGATGCGGCTGCCGGGGGTGGGCTTGGGGAAGTACACGGTCGTTGCGCCGCCATCGGCTTCGACAATGGTGCGGCTGCCCCACAGAACGACCGTGCTGTCCTGCAGCGTGCGGAAGAACTCCAGGGGACCCAGGGGCCCAGTGCTCGTCTGCCCTTCGGGAAGCTCGGCGATGTGACCGACGGGGCGAAGCTGCGGCTCGTTGTCCTTATCGACGCCGCGCTCCACTCCGTTGAGGAACACCCGGCCGTCGGCAGTCTGGGTGATGCTCTGCGTCTCGTAGAGCACGACGCGATCCTCGCCGACCGGCTCCACCTTCCAAACCGTCACGCCGGCCGCGCCCGTCGCGCCCGCTTCGCGCGTGCGGACGAACGGCGCATCCGCCCATGCACCTTCGGACTCAACGACCGTCGAATCAGCAAGCGCCGGCGATTCGGCCAGGGCGGCCTCGAGATCTTCGGCGGCGAAAGGCCCCAGCGTACGGAATTCCGCGCCCTCTGTGCCGGCCGTCGGCACCTCGAACCCCCGCACGAGGATCATCACCGTCAGCACCGTGCTGAAGATGACCAGCAGCGATCCTTTGAGAAACTGCACCCACGTCGTCGAGACCATGCCCGCGGTGACGACGATCAGAATCACGATCGTGCCCACCATCACCACGCCCACCCAGTGCGGAAAGCCCAACAGCGGCGTCACCAGCACGCCGGCCCCCACCATCTGCGGAATCAGGTAGAACACGCTCACCGCCAGCGTGCTCACCCCCGCCGCCAGCCGGATGCCCCGCGACCCGAAGCGGGCGTCGAGCGCGTCGGCGAACGTGTAGCGGCCCATCCGCTTCAGCGGCTCGGCCACCACAAACAGCGCCACCACCCACCCGGCCAGATACCCGATCGAGTACAGAAACCCGTCATACCCGTAGAACGCGATCATCCCGCAGATGCCGAGAAACGACGCCGCCGACAGATAATCGCCCGCAAAGGCCACCCCGTTGACGAACCACGGAATCTGCCCGTGGGCCGCGAAGTACCCCTGCGACGACTTCGCCCGGCTGCCCAGGTAGAAGCTCAGCCCCAGCGTGACGGCGACAAAGGCCGCAAAGACGGCGACGGCGATCAGCGACGCCTCATAAATCATCGCCCGCCCTCCCCGCCGCCACGAAAATGGGACTGGCTCCGATCAGGACGATCGGTGCCTGTCCCATTTTCGTGGCGGCCCTGGCTCCGGTCAGGACGATCGGTGCCTGTCCCATTTTCGGAACGGTCACCTTCGGGCAAAGCATCCGAGCGGCACAAAAATCCATACGCCAGCGCCAGCACCAATGCCGCGACGATCAGCCCGAAGCCATACAGGATCGCCAGATTCACCCCGAAGAGCGGCTTCGCCTCCATCGCCCGCGGCGAGAACGCATTCAAAAATACAAACCCGCCGTACAGCACGAGGTACACAGCGAACAACACCAGCCCGATACGGGCATTCCGCGCCGGCATGAATCGGCCCTCGCAAGCACTGGGGAAAAGAGCGGCCGTCAAAGATTATCGTGTGCCCGCACCAATTGACACCCGCGGCCCGCGGTGCGGCCGTTTAGCCGCGGCCCAACGGGCCGTGGGCGTCTGCGCGTGGCTGGGGCAATGGCGGGAGACGAATCGGCGATGCAGATGAACTGGACATTGCAACGGCAATGGACGGCCCCACTGGCTTTCCCTGCCCCAGCCACGGCCCCCACCACGGTTCTGAATCGTGACCTATCCTTCCAAGGCGGGCTGCGACCGCGGTGGCTGCAGCCTGTGTGAGAGTCCCGAGACCGCAGGCACGTCGAGGCCCGCGGAGGTCGTCATGGAACAGTCGTGCGAAGTTTGCGGCCGTGCAACCGAGTCGGTGTGGAGCCGCGTCTGTCGTGAGTGCTCCGAACTGCTCGAGCCGACCCCCACGTCAAATGCCGCCCGCAGTTCGCGCTGCCTGCTGACGACGCTTTCGCTGGTGGCAGCGGGCGCAGCCGTCTATTACTTCGTGGGCAGGTACTTCGGCCGGGACATCTTCTGGTGGCTGATGACGGGCTGACCGTGAGGCGCCGGCGAATCGTCGGCGGGAGTTGCCTGTACGTGTCCGGCGCGAGCACCGGATAACGCCGATGTCCCCATGGGTCGAGCCTGGCCGCTGCGGCGGCCAGTGCCAACCCCGTCGAAAGGCCTTGGCGCTCTGTCGGGGGTTGAACGCCGGATGTGGCAGCGTGGGGCTCCTGAGCCTCGTATTCACCAGGTTGGCGAGACCAGCCCGTCGAATCCCGATTCGCCGACAGAGATCGCTCGTGCCCTCACAACGCGACGCCCCGAGCCTCTCTCAAAAACCCGCCTCCCGCAGCCTTCAATCGCCGCCCGCGATGTTGCCGGACTGGGCGAATGTCTGCACAGACTGCTCAACGGCCGAGGGAGGCTTCGTCCGTAGCACTTTGAGTAGCTGCTGGGCTAATCTACGACGCTCTCCAAGTGGCAACTGGCGGTTCTCACAGACAATCACGAACTGCCACAGGTCGTTCGGAACGGAATGATAACGATAGTGAGGAGACGTCGCCCCAATAAGTCCGGAGGACGACACAAGGCGCCAAGAGGGCGGACCGGACGTGCTGGCGGTCGCGCTCGCAAGCTTGGAGAAGAGCGTCTCTTCAATCTCTTGCGACGCTACAACTCCTAGGATGCTCCGCGTGCTCCGCAGTCGACCAGAATTTATATCCACTTCTACGACACGGCGCGAAAGAGCGATCGCGCCTGCGGCTACTAGAGCGCCGGCCATCATACTCAAAGCTAGGATGCGGAATCGGAGACTCGCCTGATTGAGTGTCATAAGAGGAAGAAAAGGGGTCAGGCCTGATTTCTTGACCATTTTTCGGGCGACGGTTACGCTGGAGGCATGCCACGACCGAAACGCATCGCGCCCGGCGGTTATTGCTATCATGTCTTGAGCCGCGGAAACGGCAGGCAGCAAGTGTTCCACAAGGACGGCGATTACGCGGCCTTCCTCGCGCTGTTCGACGAAGCTCAAGAGCGGATTCCGATGCGGATCCTGGCGTATTGCCTGATGCCCAACCACTTTCATCTGGTTCTCTGGCCCGTTGCCGATGGCG
>JAHWKJ010000668.1 GCA_019347905.1 Planctomycetota bacterium | reverse complement strand
GGAAAGGCTGCGGGTGCGGTGCGGGTCGATGCCCACCAGGTGGTACATCGTGCAAAGGACGTCCTTGGGACTGACGGGATCGTCCCTGACGAACGCCCCATGCTCGTCCGAGCTGCCGATCACGCGTCCGCGGGCGACGCCGCCCCCTGCCAGCAGATTGCAGTAGGCGTTCGACCAGTGTTCGCGGCCGGCGCCCCGGGGCGTATCGCTCAGCTTCGGGGTGCGGCCGTGCTCGGTGAGGCACATCACCAGCGTGTCGTCGAGCATGCCGCGCTGTTCGAGGTCGGCCAGAAGCGACGACAGCGCTGCATCGAGCCCGGGCAACAGTTCGTGCTCGAGCCGCTCATAATGGTTGAAGTGCGTGTCCCACGCGCTGTTGGCCGGCCCGTACTCGTCCCAGAAGACGGAAACAACGGGTGCGCCCGCTTCCAGCAGCCGCCGCCCGGCAAGCGTTGCCTGGCCGAACAGCGTCATGCCGTACGACTCTCGCACCGCGTCTGGCTCGTGGCGCAGATCGAGCGCCTCGCGGAGCTTCGTCGAGGTCATCAGCGAGTACGCCATCTGCTGGAAACGGTCGAGGCTGCGCGAAGCCAGCGGGCGATCGAGCCGGCGGCGACCGTCGTCCAATTGATCGAGCAGACTGCGGCGGCGGTCGAGACGATCGAGCGTGATCTCACCGGGAAGTTGTGCGGCGCGGGAGACCGTCAGCCGGCTCTCGGGCGCAATGCCCGCGTAAGGATCGTCCACGCTCTCATCGACGCTGCCGGTCCAGCGCTGCACCGCACCGCTGGCCCGGCCGTCGAACTCCGTCCACACCGGATCCCACGCCCGCCCCAGAAAGCCGCCGTAAGGACCGCCGCGATCGAATTGCCCGCAGCGGCTGCTGAAGCGGAAGGGCAGCGCAATGTTCCTGGGAACCTGCGGAGCGGCGGCGGCATCTCGCGGCGACAGGTAATCCAGGACGCTGCCGAAGAACGGCCAATGGCGGTTGTCGTAAGGGTCGAGCTCCATGGGAATGTCGACGTGCTCGACGCCGCTCAGCGTGTAAGCCGCCGAGTGAATGTTGTACGGGTGCGTCATCGAGCGGATGAACGTCACCCGGTCGGCGAATTGCGCGAGCCGCGGCAGATGCTCGCAAATGAAAACACCCGGAGCAGCCGTCGCGATGGGTTCGAACTTCCCGCGGATTTCTGCCGGCGCGTCGGGCTTCGGGTCGAACGTCTCGTGCTGGGCGGCTGCGCCGTAGAGGTACAGCAGGATGATCCGCTTCGCGCGCCCGAACGTCCCGCCGCCGTCCGCGTGCTGTGGTCGAACGCCCGCGCCCGCCGCCCTCGCCGCGAGACTCAAACCGCCGACGCCGCCGACCCGCAACACATCGCGGCGAGTCATCCCATCGCAAAGCCGCCGCGTGGATCCCAGCAGTCTGAGCATCGTCGCCTCCGCATCGAGCCGAATCCGGGGCGATAGAAACGGCAACAGTCGGGCCGCACCGCCGGCAGTTTAGCAGGTCGACGAGGTCTGCCGACAGGCCGCCTCAGGGATCGTTCGCGATTCGCAGTTGCTGCGCCGTGTCTACGAGCGCTCCACGAAGGCGCGGGAGGAGATCGTACGGAAGTTCGGCGTGCAGGACATCGGCGTCCAGATCATCCGCGAGATGCGTGACGGGGGATGAGGTACGTCGTCGACTCGATCTGTGGCCTTCAAATGGGTTGTTGCAGAAACCGACTCCGACAAGGCGATCCGCCTCTCTCGGAAACGACTCCGTTGCCCCTTCATCTCCGCGTCTCCGCGTGCCTTCGCGCCTTTACGTCAAACGTCTCTCCGGCTGTCTTCTTCCCCCAGCCGCTGCCGGGCGAGGTCGGCCCAGGGGCCGCGGCGGTCGTAGCGCAGATACGCCCGCCAATGTTCGCGGGCCTGCTTGTGCCGGCCGAGATCTTCTAATGTCCCGGCGAGATGGAAGTGGGCGTCGGCGAAATCCACATGCAGCTCCAGCGCGATCTCGAAGGCGCCGGCCGCGTGCGTGCGTTCGCCAAGCTCGCGGTGGATGCAGCCGATCTGCACCCACGCTTCGGGATACTCCCGCTCGATCTCCACAGCCGCGTAATACCGCTCCAGCGCGCCACTGAGATTGCCGCTGCGATAGAGCGCTTCCGCCAGCAGAAACTGCAGCTCCGGGTCGTTCGGACGCTCCATGGCCGACAAACGGAAGGCCTCGGCCGCCGACTGCGGGTCGTCCTCTTCCAGCCGGCGGCAGCCCTCGGCCATCCACTGCGCAGCGCTCCAGTTCCGCGGCCGCTCGCCGGAGCAGGGCAGGGGAATCACCGCAGCCGATTCATCCTCTGAGGCGTTGGCTTCTTCGTCATCCGCGGCGTCGGCCGATCCCGCGTCGAAATCCAGCAATCGCTGCCGTGTCGCCGGCTCCAGAAGTCCCGCCTCATCGCGATAGACGAGCTGCGCGTGCCGCGCGAGCAGGTCGAGCTGCACGAGCGGCGTGTCCGTTCCCAGCCAGCGCTGGAGCGCTTCCAGTCCCGCTTCCAGCCTTTCGCGGGGCACGCCGTCTGCGAGCAGTTGCGCCAGCCGCCGCACGCCCGCGACCTCCTGAAAATCGAAGTACGGCAGCCGCCGAACGCGGCGCACCGGGCGAATCAGCCCCAGCCGCTCCCACCGGCGAATGACGCGCACGGGCACGTCCAGCATGCGGCTGAGCATCGCCGGGGTATGCTGCCGGTGCACCTCGCCGCGGCGTTCGTCCAGGCCGACGAGGTACAGCCACTGGGATTCGGTGAGGATGCGGATGCGGTCTGGTGTGGCGAGTTCCAAGGCGTCGGCGGTTGAGGATGGAGGATGGAGGATGGAGGATGGCGACTCGCGATTCTCGACCCCTGCGCCATCCTCCATCCTCCATCCTCCATCCTCTCTTCCAACGGCCGCGGCGTTCCACGCAAGCGCCTGCATCAGCTTCTGCGAAGGGCGGCCGTCGCTTTCGAGGGGCCAGCCCTCTTCGCCGACGACCAGCATCGTGGTTCGCCCGCTGACGTGAGCGGTCGCCTCGCCGCCATGTTCTCGGGCGACGGCGAATGCCTGGCGGTGCGTCATCGAAGCCAGCGTGCCGGTGAACGCGACGCATTCCCCGGCCA
>JAHWKJ010000667.1 GCA_019347905.1 Planctomycetota bacterium | reverse complement strand
GACGTCGAAGCCTGAAGTCTACCGCCGGCTCGGCGTGCGCGAGTACTTCCTGTACGACCCCACCGCGGACTATCTGAAACCCCCGCTGCGCGGCTTCCGCCTTGCAGGCGACGCGTACTGCCCGATCGAGCCCGACGCGACGGGAGCGCTGATTTCCGAGGAGCTGGATCTGCTGTTGCGGCTTGAAGGTCGCGACCTCTGGCTGTTCGATCGCGGTTCCGGCGAGCGGCTTCTCACCGAAGTCGAAGCCGGACGAGCCGCCCTCGAAGCCGAACGCGGCGCCCGCGAAGCCGAACGCGCCGCCCGTGAAGCGGCCGAGGCGGAAGCCGCACACCTCCGCAAGCTCTTGAGAGAGCGGGGCGCGTTTCCGGACGACGATGACCGCGACGCCGCACCGCCGTAGCACGCCATGCCCGCGAACCCTCCCGAGATCGTGCTCGGTGTCACCGGCGGCATCGCGGCCTACAAGGCGGCGGAGTTGGCCAGCCGGTTGATGCAGGACGGCGCGCGCGTCACCGCGGTGTTGACGAAGGCGGCCGAGCGCTTCATCGGGGCGACGACCTTCGAGGCGCTCACGGGCCGGCCGGTGCACCGCGACTTGTTCGAGCCGCGCGAGCACTTCCAGGGCGAGCACATCGGCCTCGCCCGCCGCGCCCATTTGCTGGTGGTGGCCCCGGCGAGCGCCGACTTTCTGGCCAAAGCGGCCTGCGGTCTGGCGGACGATCTTCTCTCGACGCTGGTGCTCGCCGTCACCTGCCCCGTGCTGATGGCCCCCGCCATGAACTCCGAGATGTGGGCCAAACCCGCCGTCCAGCGGAACGTGGCCCGTCTCCGCGAAGATGGCATCGCGATCATCGAACCCGGCAGCGGCTGGCTGAGCTGCGGCCAGACCGGCCCCGGCCGCATGGCCGAACCGTCCGTCATCCTCGCCCGCATTCATCAAACTCTCGCTGAATGGCCACCCGTTGAACCGCCGGCCTGATCGTCTCCGCGACGGTCAGATCGGGCAGGCAATGTTCCCCAGCCGCTTCGTCAGCTTCATGTTCTCGTCGTAGTCGATGGGAATCACCACCAGGCTGGGCCCGTCGTCGGCGAACGCCTGCTCCAGCGTGCCCGCGAGCTTCGCGCTGTCTTCGCAGCGGTAGCCGTTCCAGCCGAACGCCTCGGCCAGCTTCACGAAGTCGGGATTGCCGAACGACAGGTCGGTGTGCCGGCCGAACTGGTTCTGCTGCTTCCACTCGATCAGACCGTAGGCATGATCTTCCCAGATCAGCACCACGATCTTCGACTTGTAGCGGCGGGCTGTCTCCATCTCCTGCACGTTCATCAGGAAGCCGGCGTCGCCGCAGACCGCGAGGATCTTGCGGTCGGGGTGCACGAAGCTGGCCGCGATCGCGCCCGGCAGGGCAAAGCCCATCGAGCAGAAACCGTTGGGAATGAGGCACGTGTTCGGTTCGTGGCATTGGTAGTGCCGCGCCACCCACATCTTGTGGGCGCCCACGTCCGACAGCAGGATGTCGTTCGGCCCCATCACCTGCCGGCAGTCCCACAGGGCCTTCTGCGGCTTGATCTTGCCTTTCGCGTCGTCGCGGGAGTGCTCTTCGAAGTCTTTCTGCATGCCCTCGCGGGCGCGGCGGGTGTGGCTGTGGTTGTAGTCGAGCTTATCGGCGCCATAGGCGTCGACGCGCTCGTTCAGCATCCACAACGTGTGGGCCAGATCGCCCACCACTTCGACTTCGAGGCGGTAGTTCTCGTCGATCTCGGCGGGGATGAAATCCATGTGGACGATGCGCTTGTCGCCCTTCGGGTTCCACAGCCGCGGGTGGTACTCGACCATGTCATAGCCCAGCGTGAGCACGAGGTCGGCCGCTTCAATCGCACACGCGGCATGATCGCGGGCCTGCAGGCCCACTGTGTACACGCAGCGCTCGTCATCCATGTCGACGCAGCCCTTGGCCATGAACGTGCTGACGACGCCGATGCCCGTCTTCTCGACGAAGATGCGTAGCTGCTTGCTCGCGCGGCGGCGGATGGTGCCGTTGCCCGCCAGAATGATCGGCCGCTTCGCCGTCCGCAGGGCCTCCCAGGCGCGGCCCAGGATCTTGTCGTCGGGCACGGGGCGGCGGAAGCGGCGGGGCTCGATGGGAACGGTGGAGGCTTCCTTCTCCGCGATGTCTTCGGGCAGTTCGATGTGGCAGGCGCCCGGCTTCTCGGTGCGGGCGAGGCGCACGGCCTTGCGGACGATTTCCGGGATGTTGTCCGGATGAAACACGCACTGCGTCCACTTGGTGACGGGGCGGAACATCGCCACCACGTCCATCACCTGGTGCGACTCCTTGTGCAGCCGCTCGCTGTCGCCCTGCCCGGTCAGCACCAGCATCGGCGCCCGGTCCATGTTGGCATCGGCCACGCCAGTGATGAGGTTCGTCGCCCCCGGCCCCAGGGTGCCCAGGCAGCCGGCGGGGTTCCCCGTCAGCCGCCCGTACACCTCGGCCATGAAGGCCGCCCCCTGCTCGTGCCGGGTGAGGATGAACTTGATTTTCTTCGAGTCCTCCAGCGAGATCATGAAGTCGGCATTCTCCTCACCGGGAACGCCAAAGATGTACTCGAGGCCCTCGGCTTCGAGACAGCGAACGAACAAGTCGGAAGCTTTCATCGGAGTGCTCCGGGGCTGGCGAATGTCGGGTCACGAGAGACTGTACCCGTTTGGGCCGGCGCCCTCCAACCAACGGGCGCATCGCGGATCCGCCAACGCGCCGCGCGACACCCCCGGGCGACCTCCGCTCGACATCGCGCACCCGGGTTTCCCCCCTCCATCCATCGCGCCGCCATTCATCGTAGTCCCCTTTCAGCCGGCAAGGCGCCTGCCGGCGCCGTTCGCATTCGCCCAGTCGGCCCGCGTGCACGGCGTTCTCTTGCTGTGTCTCGACATCCTTCTTCTCTTTGTCGCTCGCCGGCCGCCCGGGACGCATTGCGGCCAGTGAAGTAGTAGCAGCAGTAGTAGTAGTCGTTGTGGTAGTGAGGCAACCGCACGACTGGGCTTGCCCGGTCGACGGCTGATTCTGCACTACGGGCATCTCCCGCCAGGCGCATACCTCCGCCGTCTCTGGCCGGGGCCGGGGCCGCCGACGAAAGACTCCTGACCT
>JAHWKJ010000666.1 GCA_019347905.1 Planctomycetota bacterium | reverse complement strand
GGTGACGCTGCCGGCCGTGCTGACGGTGATCTCGCAAGCCGCCGATCAGCCGGCGGTCGCGGGCACGGTGGGCGAAGCCGCCGGGAAAACGGCCCAGATGAAGCGCGCCGCCTGAGGCGCGCACGAGGCGAGAATCGCTCGTTGCCAGGATCTCAGCCGCCTCGCCCCGGGCAGTTCCGTCGCTGTATGGGCCTACTGCCGATCTGGTACAATCCCAGCATGGTCAAGCTCAGTCCTGAACAGCGCGAAGCCATCAGGCAGCATCCCGGCATGCCCATTTATGTCGTGGATCCGGACACGGGAGCGAAGTATGCCCTCGTGCACGCGGCCACATTCCAGAAGGTCCAGGCACTTTTCGCGGACGGCGATTTTGATCCTGAGGAGTTCCTGCCCCTCGTCCACGAAGCTCTCGCCGGGGACATCGATGCTCCGGGGATGGAGCTCTACGACGAGTACGAGACCCACCGACCGAACTCATGAGCTTTCAGCGTGGTGACGTGGTCCTGGCGACCCTGCCCTTCGTCACTCGTCCGGGTTCCAAGCGGCGGCCTGCTCTGGTGATCCAGAACGACGCAAGCAATGCGCGGATGCAGAACACGATCGTCGCATTCATCACCACGAACCTCGCTCGCGCTCATCTGCCCACGCAGGTGCTGGTTGAAGTGAAAGCGGCTGCCGGACGGCAGTCCGGTTTCATCGCCGACTCTGTCGTCACCTGTGAAAACCTCATCACGATTCGGCAGTCGCAGGCTCGAAAGATCGGCAGCCTCCCGCCCGATGTCATGCACCAGATTGACGCCGCGCTGAAAGCATCGCTCGCGCTCCCGTAGCCGCCAGACTGCGCCGCGGGGCCGGAGTGGCTGCATCATCCACGACTCTTTCGGCAAGAAAAGGGCGCGAGAAAAGGGGACAGGTCCACTCTTCAAAGGCTACCACCTACACGATGAGCCCCTCCGCCTGCATTTCCCGCGTCGCCGAGTCCGTAAGCGATGATGCCCAGCGAATACTTTCCTCTGGATTCAAGAGGATAGCTTCGTCGACGGCCGGAACCATCGAGGCGGGAACCCATGACAGCAACACCTCATCAACCAGTAGTATCCAACTATCCCACGGGGGGATTTCGTCCTCGTCGATGAACCCGTCCGTCACAGGAACCGAACTGCCGTGCCACAGACTGTGCTGAGGCAGGAATGCCAGAATGCGATCACCCTCTGGCAAACTAAAGATCGGCGGGACGGATCCGAGCAGTGCCCGGCGACGGCCAATAACCTCGCCAATCTCGTAAGAGACTTCTTGCAGACGCCGAACTTCATGAACGATGTTGCGTGCCGGCGCTAATTCCGCAGATCGCAGGCAGTCCGCCGGGGAAGCAGCATCAAATCGCGGCCGACACCAGGCGAGCGTCTCGGCCAGACACTGGCGGAATTCCATGGGGCACGGCAATTCACTCGTCATGGCGGTTCATCATAGCATTTACCAGACGATTGGCGCCGCGCCGGTCTGCGGTTGGGAGCGCGTCTCTCCGGCAGGCGCTGGTTCTCGGAAGGTTCGCACGACGGCTCCTGCTTGCTTGCGCCTCTGGCGGCATTCCTGGCGCATCTCGCGGTCTCTCCGGGTGCCCCGCGGCGCTGAAGCACGCCGGAAACGTCACTTCGCCGTCGCCGGTTGGTAGCCCTCGATCTTCAGATCGATGCGGTACAGCCCGGTGCCGGCGGTGACGTACAGCGTGCGCGATTCCTTGCCGCGGCCGAAGCAGCAGTTGGTGGGGAGGTCCTCGGTCGGAATGTAGGCCCGCTCCTTGCCGGCGCGCGAATAGACGACGATGCCGTGGCGGGCGGCGGTGCGGACGGCCGCATAGATGTTGCCCTCGACGTCCATGGTCATGCCGTCGACGCCAGTTTCTTTGCCGAAGTCGACCAGCACGCGCTTCGGCCCGAGCGTGCCGTCCGGCTTGACCGGGAAGGCGTTGAGCGTCATGCGGCCGGGCGTGGTTTGCTCGCCTTCGACGATGTTCGTCGTGCCGTTGTTCGTTTCGGCGACGTACAGCGTCTTCGCGGCCGGCGGCGAGAGGACGACACCGTTGGGCTTCTCGACGTCAGTAGTGACGCGGGTGACGTTGCCGCTGTCGGGTTCGTAGCGATAGACGCTCATGTGGTCGACCTCCATCGGCTCGGGGCCGACGTAGCGCGGGTCGCTGAAATAGACGCTGCCATCGGGGTGGATGACGAGGTCGTTCGGCGCGTTGAACCGCTTGCCCATGTACTTGCCCACCAGCACCTTCACCTCACCGTCGTCGGTGATGTGGCACAGAGCCTGTTTGCCGTAGTTGGCGCCGCAGCAGGCGATGAGGCGGCCCCGGGCGTCGAACATCAGGCCGTTGCTTTTGCCGCTGTCTTTGCAGAAGACGGTCGTCTTGCCCGTGGCGGGATCGAACTTCAGCACGCGGCCGGGCGATTCGTCGCGGGTGATGTCGCTGAAGTAAATCGCCCCGTCGGGTCCGACAGCGACGCCTTCGGTGAATTCGCCCTCGTTCCAGAGTTCTTCGAGCTGCGCATCGGCGGGACGGATCGTTTCGTCGCCCGTGGGCTTTGGAGCGCCCGCCTCCACCTCGACTGCGAACAAAACGAGCGATCCGGCCAGAAGAGTCATCGTGATGCCGTGCATGATGTCGTTCTCCATCAGCATTCGCAGAAAGTCCAATCTCGCGATTCAGCGGCGATTACACCGCGCCACCGCCCGAGGGTCAACAACGACGGCAACATAGCCCGCCGCGCAAGCAAGGGGTGCCGGAAGCGTGTGACGACAAATCCCCTCGCTCACGCGTCGGGTTACCTGGATTCCCTTGCTTGCGCGGCGGGTATCGTGCGGCGGGCTTCCGTTCGTCCCTTGCTTGCGCGGCGGGCTATTTGCTTGCGACGGCTCGCGCCAGCAGGTTCCGCATGATCTGTTCGACGCGCGGGTCGGGGCCGTGGGGGCGGGAGAAGTGCGACCACGGCAGAAGGTGGCCGGGCGGCGACGCCAGGCCCTGCGCCCAGTAGATCGTCGAGGCGTTGAAGACGAAGTTGCCCTTCGGGCCGGGGAAGATGGTCGCCGTCCAGCGGCCCGGCCGCGTGCCGCCCGACCATGCCGTGCCTTCGGCGATTGTCTCGAGGCC
>JAHWKJ010000665.1 GCA_019347905.1 Planctomycetota bacterium | reverse complement strand
CGGACTGGCGCTCGCGGTGCTGGCGGTACTAGCGGCCTCGGCGTATTTCCGGCTCGATCTGAAGACGCACGGCTCGATGCGGACCCGCCTCAAGCTGGCGGCCGTGTGCCTCGTCGTGGCGGGCGGGCTGGTCGTGGCCCAGTTTCGGCCCATCGCCAGGGTGTCCGCGGGCGATGCCGGCGCGGTAGAATCGCCGGACGGGGCGGAGGTGCCCTCCGCTCCCTCCAATAGCGATCTCGAACTCCCAGCCACAGAAATCGGCGCGCCGTGAGCCTGAGCAGGTCGCGGCCGCCCCCAGGTGTTCCGCGATGAACGACGACCGCCTCCGCGACATCACCCGCCGCCACTTCTTTGCCGATTGCCGCCTGGGACTCGGCAGTCTCGCGCTGGCCTCGCTCTTGAATGCGCGCCGCGCCCCCGCCGCCCCGTCGCTCGGCGACACGAACCCGCTGGCCCCGCGCGGGCCGCACTTCACGCCGCGGGCGAAGAACGTGATCTTCCTGTTCATGGCCGGCGGTCCCAGTCATCTGGAGTTGTTCGACTACAAGCCGAAGCTCAAGGAACTGGACGGCCAGCAGATTCCGGCCTCGTACGTCGAAGGCAAGCGGTTCGCGTTCATCAAACAGGACGCCAAGCTGCTGGGCACGCGGCGGAAGTTCCGCAAGTGCGGCGATTGCGGCGTCGAGCTGTCGGAACTCTTGCCGCACCTGGGCTCGATCATTGACGACGTAGCGGTCGTCAGGAGCATGCAGACCGATGTCTTCAACCACGGGCCGGCGAAGCTGTTCACCAACACGGGTACCGCACGCTTCGGACGGCCCAGCATGGGGGCATGGGTGACGTATGGCATCGGCAGTGAGGCCGATGATCTGCCTGGCTTCGTCGTGTTACAGTCGGGTCCGCGGGGGCCGCGCGGCGGCACGCCGCTGTGGGGCAGCGGCTTTCTGCCCTCGACGTACCAGGGCGTGCCGTTCCTCAACGGCGCCGATCCGATCCTCAATCTCTCCAGCCCGCAAGGCTTCGGCGGCGCGCGGCAGGGAGAGTTCATCGACGCCGTCAACGACCTCAACGTGCTGCGGCTCCAGGCCGTCGGCGATCCGGAAATCCGCACCCGTATAGCCGCCTACGAGATGGCGTACAAGATGCAGTCGAGCGCCCCCGAGCTGATGAATCTCGGCGGCGAAACGAAAGACACGCTGGCGATGTACGGCATCACCGACCCCGCGAAGCCGTCCTTCGCCCGTAATTGCCTCCTCGCCCGGCGGCTGGTGGAGAAGGGCGCGCGGTTCGTGCAGCTTTACCATACCGACTGGGACCATCACGGCAACCCCGGCACGAACCTAGGCGAGCCGTTAGACGACCGCTGCCGCGAGACCGATCAGCCGTCGGCCGCACTGGTGAAGGACCTCAAGCGGCGAGGGCTGCTCAAGGACACGCTGGTGATCTGGGGCGGCGAGTTCGGCCGCACGCCTCAGGGCGAGCCTCGCGACACGCTGGGCCGCGACCATCACATCGATGCCTACGCGCTCTGGCTGGCCGGCGGCGGCATCAAGGGCGGCCAGACCGTGGGCCAGACCGATGAGTTGGGCTACTACGCCGTCGAAGACAAGGTCCATGTGCACGACCTGCAGGCCACGGTGCTGCACCTCCTGGGTCTCGACCATGAGCGGCTGACCTACCGCTTCCAAGGCCGCGATTTCCGCCTGACTGACGTGGCGGGGAAGGTCGTGGAGAAGTTGCTGGCGTAGGGATCGCAGTCAGCGTCGTTGGATTCCAGCGGCACCTCCCATGTTCGTCATCTTCACGCTACCCGCCCTTGGTGCCTTTCTGCTCGCGACAGGGTTGTACGTTGTGGCAGAGGCGCTCGGCGCCACCGATAACCTCGCCTTGGGGGTCGGTTGGGGAGCAGCGATGCTGATGGACCTCTCCATTCGTTCCAGCAGTCAGCCGGAGTCCCGGCCCCGCTCGAAGTCTGGCAAGCGTCGCCGGCGCGGGCCACACCCACTCTGGAGCCCTTCCGTCGGTGGGCACGTCTTCTGGATTCCCATGTGGATCATCGCACTGATCTGCGCCGTTGGATCGCTCGTGCTGCACCTGACCGGTCACAGCGAATTCTCTTCGCAGCCGTGAGCTCGACACCGCTGGTCTCGACGATCGGTCCGTACGATGCCCGATGAACAACCGAAAATGATCATCGTGGGCGGACCCAACGGGGCGGGAAAGTCAACGATTGCCGGCCGGTACCTGCGGGAGCGGCCGCTCCCATTTCTCAACGCAGACCTGATTGAGCGCGACTTGTCGCTGGCGGGCCGTTCTGACGCGCGCGTCGCCGCCGGACGCGAGTTCCTCGCACGGATTGGCGCACGCATTGACGGCCGCGAGAGTTTGGCGGTCGAATCGACGTTGTCCGGACGTGGCTTTCGTCGCACGATTGAACGTGCTATCGCCGCGCAATATGCGATCGATCTATACTATGTTTATCTGCGGTCGGCCGAATTGTGCGTAGGTCGCGTTCACGCGCGCCAACGGAACGGGGGACATTTCGTCCCGGACGAGGATGTCAGGCGGCGGTATCGGCGGTCTCTTGAGAACTTTTGGCGACTGTATCGACCGCTTGTGGATTACTGGCTGCTGATCGAGAACTCCCACGAAGAACAGCGGTTCGTGGCCACAGGAGATGCCAGAGAACACGTCGTCCTGGATCCCACTCGATTTTCCATATTTGCTGAAATGGCGGGGCTTGACAGTCATGAGTGACCGAATCTTGACTGCCGAAAACTATCGAAAGCTCGTCGAGATGATGCGCATCGGGAATGAGGCCGTCGCGCGGGCGCAGCAGGAGAACCGCGAACGTGGCATCCCGAATGTGTATCAGTTCAATGGGACGATCTACTGGGAGCTGCCGGACGGCACGTTGACCACCGAAGATCCCTACGTCGAGCCCGATCGCGTCGAGGAGGGCGGCTGAGAGTCGCGCCGCGCGACGCACGCGCGGCCCGTTGGGCCGCGGCTAAACTGGGGATGACGACTGACGCGATACATCGATCGGATGAATGCCGGAGGAACTCGAGCTGTGCCTACGACTGCCGCCCCAACTCGGACGACTGCCGCCAACGGCGCCGACGTGCTCGTCGAAGCCCTCGTCCATCAGGGCGT
>JAHWKJ010000664.1 GCA_019347905.1 Planctomycetota bacterium | reverse complement strand
CTGCATCGCTCATCCGCAAAGGGGTCTGACCCCTTTTACCGTGATTCCCTTCCGCCGTGATGTGCGGATCACCGGCCGTTAGACTGGCGGCATGATCCGCTTCCACGACGTGTCGAAGAGCTACCGGCGCGGAGCGGCGCCTGCCGTCGCGCAGCTCGACCTGCGCGTGGCGGCCGGAGAACTCATGGTCCTCGTGGGGCAATCCGGCTGCGGCAAGACCACAACGCTGAAGATGATCAATCGCCTGATCGAACCCACGAGCGGCCGCATCGAAGTGGACGGCCGAGACGTCGCCGCGGGCGATCCCGTCCAGTTGCGCAGGAAGATCGGCTACGTCTTCCAGAGCGTCGGACTGTTCCCGCACATGACGGTGGCGGAGAACGTCGCCGTCGTGCCGCGACTGTTGCGCTGGCAATCAGCGGAGATCCGCCACCGGGTCGAAGAGTTGCTGGCATTGGTGCGGCTGCCTCCCGCGCAGTTCCGGGACCGTCGCCCGCGGGAACTTTCCGGTGGGCAGCAGCAGCGCGTGGGTGTGGCACGGGCGCTGGCCGTGCGGCCGGCCCTGATGCTGATGGATGAGCCTTTCGGAGCGCTCGACCCCATCAACCGCGACCGGCTGCAAAGCGAGTATCGGCGCCTCCACGACGAATTGAAGCTGACGACGGTGCTCGTCACGCACGATATGACCGAGGCCCTGCTGCTGGCCGACCGCATCGTTGTGATGCAGGCCGGCCGCGTGATCCAGCAGGGCACGCCCGCCGATTTGCTCGCGCATCCGGCCGACGATTACGTGCGGCAACTGCTGGAAACGCCTCGGCGCCAGGCTGAACAGCTTGAGCGGCTCGCTGGCGCGAAATGACCAATGACGAAAGTCACGAATGGTCCCCAAGTACCACGTCGGCGGGGCGGTAGAACGCGGCCACTGGCAGGAGTAAGGCAGCCAGCACGGCGAAGATCCAACTGAGGGGCACGTCGGATTCCGTCCCGGCCGGGGCGGCAAAGGCGGCTGAAACGCCGCCGTAAAAGAACGCCGCCAGCACGATGCCGATCCAGTTCACCAGATTCATCGCGCCAATCATCCGCCCCTTCTGGTCGTCCGGCGGACGCGCCTGCATGAAGACCTGCAGCGGCACGATGAACAGGCCGGCAAAGAAACCCACGCCGGTCAACAGCACGCGGGCCAGCGTCTCCGTCAGCGAACGCGGCACGAGTAAGGCCCAGAAGGTTTCCGGGGACGGGTCACCGGCGTCTCCGGCCGCTAACGGCTGGTCTTCTGCACCGGCAGCGGAGTACATACCGTTTCCTTCCGTGGCCGACTGGTCCGCGGGGGAAACTCCAGCCCGGCCGGCGGCCGCCCCCAGGAGGGCAAGTCCCGCCAGGCACGCGACCATACCCACCGACCCGGCCCGCACGATTCCGAAACGCACCTTCTGTCGGGACGCCCGCCCCACGGCGATGCATCCCACGGCAATCCCCACGCCCACGAAGGCCAGCATCAGGCTCGTGCGGCCGTCGCCCAGTTTGAGCTGCAGCTTTCCAAACGCATTGACCGCCTGCTGCACGACCCCGCCGAGAAACCAGAACAGCGATGAGATCAGCAGCACGGCGAGCAGCGGCCGGTCTCCGCGCAGCATCTTTCGCGTCTCGTGGTGAATGGCGAGCGACGCGGGTTGCAGCACGAGCCCCGGATGCGCGACCGGCGTGCGGCGGATGGCCAGCGACGTAAGCGTTCCCGCAATGGCGATGCCGACACAGACGGCGCTTGTCATCCACAACCGACCTTCGAACGATTCCTTCAGGAATCCAGCCAGCGCCATTCCGAAGATGATTGCCACGAACGTCGTCATCTGCACCATGCCGTTGACCTGCGGCAGGTCGCGCTCGCGGAAGAGCTCCGGCAGGATGCCATACTTGGGAGGTCCGAAGAACGCGCTTTGCGTGGCCATCAGCGCCAGCACCACGAGCACGAGTGTGAGCCGCGTGTCGCTGTCGCCGCCCGCCAGCAGAAACGCGGCCATCCCGGCGAGCATCACGCCGATCTCGGCGATCTTCGAGAGCACGACAATGAACCGCTTGCTGGTGCGGTCGGAGAGCCAGCCGGCGAAGCCCGAGAAGAGCACAAAGGGCATGGCGAACAGCGCCTGCGCCGTCATCTGCCACGGATCGCCCTCCAGGCCTTTTTCGCGCACGTAATCGAGGCACAACAAGAGCACGATCTGCTTGAACAGATTGTCGTTGAAGGCCCCCAGGAGCTGCGTCGCGGTCATCCCCCAATACGACGGGTCGCGCGCGAGCGGCAGATCGGCATGCGGTGCGCTTGAGTGGTGCATCAGGCGGACGGGGCTGAGAGTTTCAATGCCTTCGCCCCAACGGGGCCAGACTCGACAGCCCAGGGCAATGCCCTGGGTTTCGGATCGCACACAATCCCCCAGCCCTGAAGGGCCTGAAGGGGCGAAACAACCCTCATGAGTTTCGCCCTTTCAGGGCCTCACTTCCCCGAACTCAACTCGTAACACGCGGCCTCTTCGCCGTTGCGGACCAGCAGCCGCCCCTGCGCGACGACGGGATGGTTCCACGTCTTCGCGGCCAGCGCTGGCAGCCGCGCCCGTTCGCGGAATTCGTCCGGCGAGGCGTCGACCAGATACACGTCCCCGGCTTCCGACTGGACGACGAGCAGGTCCGAATCCTGAATCAACAGCACCTGCCCGTAGCCGTAGCGGCCGCGTCGCCAGCGGCGGGTGGCCGTGGCCGGATCGAAGCAGCACAAGACGCCCTCGTCAAGCCCGTAAATGTGGCCCTCGTGCAGGACGTAATCGTTGAACTTCGCCTTGAATCGCGTCGAGTGCTCCCAGCCCGCCGGCCGCGCCGTCCACGTCTCGCCGCCGCGTTCCACAGCCACGAGCGCGCAGCCGGCGGCGTAGCCGCTGCTGATGAATAGGTTGCCGTCGGGCAGCAACACCGGCTGGGCGGCGTTGATCTGCGGGTCGTTGGTCCAGGGGAACGACCACAGGCGGCGGCCCTCCGCGGGTGCGTAGCCGTGGTGCCCCACTCCGTCGTGCACCAGCAACTGCCGCAGGTCGCCCAGCACTTCCAAGCGCGGAGAACAATACGAGGCCGGACGGTCGCCGTCCGCCCACACCCGCCGGCCGGTCTTGCG
>JAHWKJ010000663.1 GCA_019347905.1 Planctomycetota bacterium | reverse complement strand
TCCGTTACAAGCACCGCCCGGCCGCGTCGACGAAGCGGCGGGTGGTGACGCCTCCGACCGTGCCGGACGCATAGCCGCCCAGGCCGTTCGTCACCAGCCACTCGCGGGTCAAGAGCCCTTCGCGATCGATGGACGTGGCAGGGTCGAAGCTTACCACGCGAACGAGATCGTTCATGCCGACGGCCCTCCTTCCGTCCGCGGGCTGGCGCGAAGCGCGACGGCGGCCTGCCCGGGAATGCGCCAGTTATCTTCCGTTTCCAGCGAGGGCGTGCCGGTCCCGCCGTAGGCGAAGTCTTCGCTCGACCACAACATTCCCCAGTCGCAGCCGGCCGGCGGCGCCAGCAGCGGCTCGGGCGCCGGATCGTAATGCAGGTCGGCGCCGAAGTTGATGAACAACAGGCGGTCGAGTCCGTCGGCGGCGAAAAACCGCAGCACGAACGTGTCCTCCCCCAGCACGGCCCCGTCCACTGTGCGTCGCTGCTGCAAGCGAAACACCGGATCTTCGCGCCGCAGCCGCAGCAGTTCGCGGTGCATCGCGTAGGCCTCGGCATGTCGCTCGCGTTCGGAGAAGTCGAGCTTCGAGCGCACGAACGTCGCCGGGTCGGCCGGATTGGGCAGCCGCGCCTGCACTTCCGGAATCGCCAGGCTGCGAAACTGCTTCATGAACTCACGCCGGCCTGCGTGAACCGCCCGCGCCAGGTCGTCGCGGTGATCGGCGAAGTAATAAAAAGGGCTGGAGGAGGCGAACTCCTGCCCCTGAAACAGCATCGGCGTCTGTGGCACCAGCAGCAATAACGCCGTCAACGCCCGGTAGCAGCCCGGACTGGAAATCTCATGGCACCTGAGGCCGCGGCAGGTATTCGCGATCTGATCGTGGTTTTGAATGAAGTGCACCAGCGCGTACGGTTCCAGGTCGAGCGCTGCCGTGCCCCGCCGCTGTTTCTGCCACGAGTACCACTGCCCCTGGTACAGGAAGCCCCACTTGATCGCCGACAGGAACTCCTGCGGCGAGCCGCGGTAATCGCTGTAGTAGGCTTCGCTGTGACCGGAGAGCAGCACCATCGAGCTGTGGTGGAAGTCGTCGTTCCACATCGCATCGATGCCGTAGCCGCCCAGGGCGCGGGGCTTCAGCATGCGAGAATCCTGCGGCTCGTTCTCCGCCACGATGAACGTCGAGCGCCCACCACCCCCCCCTTGCCCCCCCTTGCCAAGGGGGGGCAAGGGGGGGGTTGCGGCTTCGCGGACGCGAGAGACGATTTCCGCGAGAATGTGCGGATCGGAGTCGTCCTCCACGTTCTGCGTGGCATCCAGCCGGAGACCGTCGAGGTGAAATTCCTCGATCCAGTAGCCGGCGTTCGCGATGAAGAACTCGCGCACGGGGCCGCTGTTCTCGCCGTCGAAATTCGGCGCGGGTCCCCAGTCGGTCTTGTGCCTGTCGCTGAACCATTGCCGGCCGAACTGAGGGAAAAAGTTCCCGTCCGGCCCGACGTGGTTGTAGACGACGTCGAGAATCACGGCCAGCCCGACGCGATGGGCGGCATCGACGAACGCGCGCAAGTCGTCGGGTGTGCCGTACAGCCGCGTGGGCGCATAGAAGTTGACGCCGTCGTATCCCCAGCCGAAGTGGCCGGGGAAGTCGTTCACCGGCATCACTTCCAGGCAGGTGATGCCGATCTCGGCCAGTGCCGAAAGCTGCCGGGCCGCGGCCTCCCAGTTGCCCTCCGGCGTGAAGGTGCCGACATGCATCTCGTACAGCACCTGCCCGGCCGCGCCGATGCCGCACCATTCGCTATCGGTCCATTGAAATGCCGTCGGATCGACGACCTGCGACGGCCCGTGTGGCCCCGAAGGCTGAAATCGCGACGCCGGATCCGGATACGGCCGATCCTCCTCGTCGAGTGCGAACCAGTAGAGATCGCCGTCGGCGGCCGCAGCCACATATCCCGAGAAGTAGCCTTCGCCTTCCGCCTCGAGCACCAGTCGCTCGTCTGCTCCGCGGGCGGCCGAGGCCGGCAGGGCCACCGCCACGCGTCGTCGATCCGGCGCCCAGACGCGAAAATGCACGCCGCCGTTCGGCTGCACTTCCGCCCCCTGCGGCAGCCGCCGCTCCAGCGGACGCCCTCTTGTGCGTGAAAGCCGTTCCACCGATGCCACAGGCGGACCTCCACACCCGGCCAGGAAGTCGGAAGCCGCCGGGCCGCCGTTGTTCTCCGCCATTGATCGAACATATCCGCCATTGGACCGACACGGCATCGGTGACGCCGAGCATCCCCGCCACAGGAGATCCCCGGCTAAACAGTGGGAGGGGGTCGAAAAGGTGGAAGGTCGGAAAAGGTCGAAAGGGCCGGAGCACCTTGATCGGCGGGCCGAAAAAAGCTAGAGTTCGGCCGCCGTCATGCCGTATAATCCCTTAGAGCCATGTCCATTCTCATCCGTTCCCTGCGATTCCTGCTGATCGGCGCTCTGGCAACCAGCCTCAGTGCCGCGGGAGTCGCACCGCCCCTCGTTGCTGCGGCGACCACTGCGCCGGCGGTCCAGGACGATGGGACGACAGCGCAGGCTTGCTGCTGCGGGGCACCCGATGGCCGTTGCTGCGGGACGGCGTGCTGTGTGACTCCCGCGCCCAGCCCCCAGCCGACTCCCGCACCGAAGACGCCCGAGCAGGAACGCCTGGGACCGTTCGGCTTCAGTCCCGCGCCGCTCGGCATCTTGTCGAGCCGCAATTCGCAGTCCGCGGGACCTTGCGGACCGGATCCCGCAGAAATTGCGAGCCAGGGCTGCTCGCTTCAGGCACAACACGTCCGGCTGGACGTCTAAGCCGGACGCGCGCGCTTTCCGTGCGCGCCTGCCCGTGTGTTGTGTGCCTTTCCTTCGATCGCGGTTCGACTGCGGCGTCTTCACGCCGCAACTGGCGACCGCGGCTGTTCCCCTGCTCTGAGAGACGTTCGATGCTCGCGCTGCTCTCCCGCTTGCGCCGGTTGTTCGCGCGACACTGGGGCGCGCTGCTGATCCTGCTGGCGATTGCCGGCGCCTCGGCGGCGATTCTGCTGATACCCGCCGTCCACGTCCGTGCGGCGAGCGTCTGGGACCGCGCGCTGAGTTGGACCGGCTTGGGCGCCGGCGACCAGGCGGACGAGCAGACGTACTGGTGTCCCATGCAT
>JAHWKJ010000662.1 GCA_019347905.1 Planctomycetota bacterium | reverse complement strand
GTTCGACATGCTGTCGGACGAGTTCATGAACGCGGACCTCTCGGAATACCTCGACGAGCAGTTCGCCGGCGAATACCTCGACCGCTACACGCTCCGCCAGCCGAAGGAGCGGCTGCCGCTGTATCACCTGGTGGGCGCGCTCGATCCGCTGACCGATGCCGACGTGTCGAAGCGCATCGGCGACGGGCTGCCCGAGACATTGGCCGCATGGATCGCCGCCGACGGCCTCACGCATTTGAAGATCAAGCTCGCGGGCGACAATCTCGACTGGGACGTGGACCGCGTGCTGGCGGTCGAGCGGGTGGCGGCGGAAGTGCAGGCCCGGCGGAAGGTCGAGCGCTGGTTCTATTCGTGCGACTTCAACGAGAAGTGCGCGAATGTGGACTACGTGCTGGAGTTTCTCGACCGCATCCAGGCGCGCTCGCCCGCGGCCTACGACCGCATCCAGTACATCGAGCAGCCCACGCACCGCGACCTGGAGGCGCACCCCGAGAACCGTATGCACGAGGCGGCAAAGCGCAAGCCCATCGTGATCGACGAATCGCTGGTCGATTACGACGCGCTGCTGCTGGCCCGCGAGATGGGCTACTCCGGCGCGGCCCTCAAAGCCTGCAAGGGCCAGACGGATTCGCTTTTGCTGGCGGCCGCCGCCCAGAAGTTCGAGATGTTCCTGTGCGTGCAGGACCTCACGTGCCCCGGCTTCTCGTTCCTGCACTCGGCGAGCCTCGCCGCCCACATCCCCACGGTGGCCGCCATCGAAGGCAACGCCCGGCAGTTCTGCCCCGCCGCCAACAAGTCGTGGGCACGGCAGTACCCGTCCATGTTCAAGCTCACCGACGGCACGGTCGGCACCGGCGTCTTGAATGGCCTGGGGCTGGGCTTCTGACGAGGTCGCTCTGAAGGGGTCAGACCCCTTTGCGGTTCACACGCTCTCCAATGGGGAAACCGCTCGTCCGCAAAGGGGTCTGACCCCGTGCGCGAGCTTCGGCCAGCGCTCGAAACATCTCGCCGCGCTCGCGGAAGTCGCGGAACCAATCGTAGCTGGCGCAGCCGGGAGAGAGCAGCACCACGTCTCCGGGTGACGACTGCGCGTTCGCCCAGGCAAACGCGTCGGCGAACGTCTCGCAGCATCGCGCCGGGAGCGGCGGCGCCGCGGCGCCGCCGCACAACAGACGCCAAAGCTCGGGTGCGGTCTGCCCCATCAGCGCTACGGCTTTGGCTCGTCGTGCGATCGCAGCGGCGAACGCGGAGAGATCGACCCGTTTGTCGTAGCCGCCGGCCAGCAGCACGATCGGCGCGGAGAACGACTCCAGCGCGCAAATGGCCGACTCGGGCGTGGTCGCCAGTGAGTCGTTGATGAACCGCCGCCCCCCGGCCTCGCCCACAGTCTGCAGGCGGTGCGGCAACGGCACGTAGGATTTCAGCCCCTCTTCCATCGCCCGGGCATTGACGCCGGCGGACGCGGAAGCCGCCAGCGCCGCGAGCGCATTCCGCGCGTTGTGCGGCCCGGCCAGCGGCAGCAGTTGGGCGAGCGGCAGCCGCCATTCGCCGCGCTCGCAGCGGATCACGGCCTCGCGTTCGTCCGCCGCGACAAAGAAAGCGCCCGCTCCGTCCGCACGGGAACCGCCGAACCACATCGTGCGGCCGTTCACGGGCCAGGCAGCGATATCAGGGTCATCGGCATTCAGTACGGCCATATCATCCGGCCGCTGCCAGCGCAGGATCGCCTGCTTTGCGCTGCGATACGCCTCGAGCGTCTTGTGCCGGTCGAGATGGTTAGGGCTGAAGTTCGACACCACGGCGATCTCGGGACGGGCTCGAATGCGATCCAGATCCTCGAGCTGAAAGCTGCTGAGCTCCAGCACCACCCATTCGTCGGCCGCACTGGAATCCACTTCCGGCAGCAGGCTCACGCCGACATTGCCGCCCAGCCGGCACCGCAGCCCGGCCGCCTTGAGGATCGAATGAATCAGCGCGGCGGTCGTCGATTTACCGTTGCTGCCGGTGACGCCGATCACCCGCCCGCGGTGGTGCTGCCAGAAGAGGCCCATTTCGCTGGTGAGCGGCACGCCAGCGCGGCGGGCTAACTCCAGGAACGGACTCTCGGCGGGCACGGCCGGGTTGACGACGACGAGGTCCGCGTCGAGAAAATCGCGCTCGTCGTGCCCGCCCAGCCGCAGTTTCGCCGGCGGAAACTCATCGAGCTGTGCGAGCGAGTCGGCCAGCTCCGCCTCCGAGCGCAGGTCGGTCAGCGTGACGAGCGCCCCGCGCGAGACGAGGAACCGCACGGCCCCGACACCGCCGCCGAAGCGGCCCAGACCCATCACCGTCACGCGGCGGCCGCGCAGCTCCATCGGCGGTTCTCCGACCATCATTGCCTGCTCAGGACGGGCGTGATCGGGGATCGGTCAGCGGTCGATCGTCGGGGCGACCGGAAGTTCGAAGCCCGGGAGCAGGTCGGTCGTGTAGACGTCGTCGGGGCCGTACGTCGTCACCTCCCAGTCGTCGCCGACGCGGCGATGGACAATCAGCGTGGGCCGGGACGGATCCTCGCGGATGTCGAACACCCAGTACTCTTGTATCGTCGGCACGCGGCGGAACAGCTCGACGTTTCGCTCCAGATCCTTGACCGCGGAGGGGCCGTCTTCGGCCAGCGTTTCGACCGCGACCAGCGGGCTGACGTCCTGCCACGATACGTGCGGCTGCAAATGGTGCGGGAAGTCCCGGTAGGCGGCAATGTCGGGCTCGGGAGCGGTGGTGTCGGGCTCGCCGGGAACGAACACGCGGGCCCGCGGCGTCACGTGATTGATGACATCGGGCCGCAAGCGGCTGTAGTCGTCGAGGCGGCGATAGGCAGAGTTGGTCACCCAGTCGTGTGGTTGATTCGGCGCCGGCGACACATAGAGTCTCCCGTGGATGAGTTCGTAGTCCCAGCCGCCCTCGTAGTCGCCGGCGAGGAACTCTTCGAGCGTCAGCGGCCGGCCATGGTCCCCCGGCCCGAGCTGCACGGCAATCTTCATTTCGCAAACCTTTCGCATCACCACCGGAAGGGCTTCGACCCTTTTCGGACAGCCTTTAGGGTTAGTCAGCGGTCGGCGATGGGGGAGACCGGAAGTTCGAAGCCCGGGAGCAGGTCGGTCGTGTAGACGTCGTCGGGGCCG
>JAHWKJ010000661.1 GCA_019347905.1 Planctomycetota bacterium | reverse complement strand
AGTTGCAGAACAACTCGCCGGCGCGCTGGAAGCCCACCAGCGGGGCGATCTTGATGCCGCCGAATGCCGGTATCGCAACATCCTCGAGCGCGACCCGCATCAGCCCGACGCCTTGCACCTCCTGGGCGTGACGGAGCTTCAACGGCAGCGGCACGACGCAGCGGCGCAGCTCATCCGTCGCGCCATTTCCGCAAACCCGCAGGCGGCGGCATTCTACAGCAACCTCGCGGCGGCTCTGCAGGCACAAGGACGGCTCGACGAAGCGGCCGAGGCGCTGGAACAGGCTGTCGGCATCGAACCCGACTTCGCCGATGCCTGGCTGAACCTCGGTCTCGTGCATTCCGCCGCCGGCCGCTGGGTGGAGGGGGTCCGGGCACTTCGCCGCGCGGTCGAACTTCGTCCGGAGTCGAACGAGATCCGTCTGCGATTCGCTGACGCGCAGTTTGAATTGGGGCTGATCCATCAACGTGCCTGCCGGTTCGTCGAAGCGGCGGCCGCTTACGAGAGTGCGATCTGCGGCCGCCCGACCTTTGCCTCCGCGCACAGCAATCTGGGGGCGGCGCTGGAGAGGC
This sequence comes from Planctomycetota bacterium, assembly GCA_019347905.1. GTDB lineage: Bacteria > Planctomycetota > Planctomycetia > Planctomycetales > Planctomycetaceae > JAHWKJ01. The sequence continues at coordinate 2,590 of JAHWKJ010000661.1, read as the reverse complement.
TGGGCGAGTTCGAACGCGCTCACCGGCACTTCCTGCGAGCTGTGGAACTGGAGCCGGACTTTCCGGAAGCTCAATTGAACCTCGGCAATTCGTACCGGCAGCGCGGCGAGATCGACTCCGCGATCCGCTGCTATGACCGGGCGCTGGAGGCTCGGCCGGTCTATCGGGACGCCGCCGTCAACCGCGGCGTGTCGCTGGTGGCACTGGGGCGCATCGACGATGCCATCGCGGGATACGAACAGGCGATGGTCCATCACCCCGAGTCGCCGCTCCTGCACTTCAATCGGGCACTGGCATGGCTGACCGCGGGCGACTTCGCTCGCGGATGGCGGGAGTACGACTGGCGGTGGAGGTACGATGCCGTCTCCCGGGGCCTGGCAGAACCGGAATGGGATGGCTCACCGTTGCCAGCCGGACGCACGCTGTTCGTCCACGCCGAGCAGGGCGTGGGCGACGAGATCATGTTCGCGTCCTGCCTGCCGGACGTGCTGGCCCGCACGGGTGCCTGCGTCGTCGACTGCGATCCGCGGCTGGTGCCGCTGTTTCAGCGCTCGTTTCCCGCGGCCCGTGTCTTCGCTGCGCCACAGCCGCGCACGCTCGGACATTGTGCGGAGCTGCCCTCGTTCGACGTGCAGATTGCGGCCGGCTCGCTGCCGCGGCTGTTTCGGCCGACGCTGGACTGCTTTCCGGCCGGCCGTGCCTGGCTGACGCCCGATGCGTGCGCCGTCTCGCGTTGGCGAGAACGGTATCGTGCTTTGGGTGAGGGTCTGAAGGTCGGAATCTCGTGGCGCGGCGGCGGCAAGCGCGACACGATCATCGCCCGCTCGACCGGCCTCGTCGACTGGAAGCCGGTGCTGGACGTGCCCGGCATCCGCTTCGTCAACCTGCAGTACGGGGATTGCCGGCAGGAGCTGGATGAGCTGCGAAGTCGCGCCGGGCATGCCATCCATGACTGGGGCGACGCAGATCCGCTGTGCGACCTGGATGACTTCGCGTCACAGATTGCCGCGCTCGATCTGGTGATTTCCGTCGACAACTCGACGGTCCACATGGCGGGTGCGCTGGGGGTGCCGGTGTGGACGCTGCTGCCGATCGAAGCCGACTGGCGCTGGCTGCGCGACCGCGAAACCAGCCCCTGGTATCCTTCGATGCGGCTATTCCGCCGCTGTCCGGACAAGGGCTGGCCGGCTGTCTTCGAACTGATCGCGGCGCAACTGGCCCACGGCGTTTAGTGGACGGACTGCACGATCTCGTCGAGCAGCTCGCGCGTGGCGGCCAGTTCGCGGGTGAGGCCTTCGACCAGATCCACCCGATCGCCGCCCGGCAGCACTTCCCACGTGTACGTTTCGACCTCCAGGTGCGGCGCATAATCCAGCTTCGCCACCGCGGCCAGTGCGCGGCGGAGTTCCGAGCGCGTGGTCGACAGGGGGCCCAGCCGCTCGGCGTCGACCGGCACGTGGAAGTGAATCCGCCACATCCGCGCGTCGCGGAACCGATCGTGCGGCGTGCGGGCCAGCTCCGCCGTCAGATCGAGCGCACGCAGCACCTCGCCGGACGCTGTGCGGGCAAACGTCTGGTGCAGGTATCGCGGCTCGGCGTAGCGTGCGAGTGCTTCGCGCGCGGCCGCGCTATGGCCGGGATCTGCCAGTTCAATGGCACACGTGATATGCACCTTGTTGATCCGCACCTGTGCCGCCGCCAGGGCCGCGATCGACGCTTCCACGTCTTCGAATTCCACGGCTTGATGGCAGACGTCGTAGCAGACGCCCAGATGCGTAGCGACCAGCGCGCCCGCCCCCACTTCGGCTGCGCGCTCGCGCAGCCGCTCGAAGAAACGCAGCGTTTCGTCGGTCGTTTCGAGCACGCACAGCGGCTCCGGTTCGATCGCCAGCCGGATCAGCCGCCCCGTTTCAGTCCGCAGCGTATCGAGCGACCGCGCCAGTTCGATCAGCCGATCGATGCAGCGTTCGACGAAGTCCTCGCGTTTTATGAGATCCTTAAACCCGAGCGGCACCGTCGAGATACTCCCTTCGGCGTCGGGAGACAGGATCGCCGCCAGCACGCCAGCACACTCGAGCGTGTACCGCAGACGTTCGGCGGTGGTCCAGTCAGGGATGTAGACCTTTTCCTTCACGCGTTCACTGTGGAAATCCCCGTACGGAAACGCGTTGAGGGTGTAGCAGTCGACGTCGCGGCGGCGGAGCCGCTCGACGAACCCTGCCAGCACAGCCGGCGCTGCGAGGAGTTCGGAAACCACCGGCCGCGCCAGCCACAATCCCGCAGCCAGCGGGCCGGCGAGATTTTGACGCACATGGACGGTGTAGCGGTCGAGGCCCTGCTCGACTTCCGCGAGCGTGCGGCCGGGATGCACGTTCGTGCAATAGCTGAGCGGCAGGGCGGCAAGAGTCATGAACAATGCGTGGGAAACTGCGTCGAGTTTCGGGGTTTCCGCCGTGTCGACGGGGGAACAGGCGTTCTTTCGGCTGCGTACCCTCGTCTGGGCCGCTCCCCTACAATAGAGGACTGAAGGCAGCAAAGAAACTTTGGCCCCGCAGCGGGGTTTATTCTCCAGGACGCTCTCGCTCCAACG
>JAHWKJ010000122.1 GCA_019347905.1 Planctomycetota bacterium | reverse complement strand
CGCCACGCGGCATGCCGACGATGAGCCGTTCCGCACCGGCGTCCTGCAGGTGTGAGAGAAGGGGTCAGACCCCGTTGCCGGCCGGAATCACGCCACACTTCTGCGTCGCTCGCCGGCAAAGGGGTCTGACCCCGTGCACAGCCGCGAGCGTCGGCGCGCGCCTACAGCAAGATTCGCGAGATGTCGCTGAAGACGACGAACAGGGTTTCGTCGGGAACTTCGTGGATCTGCGCCGTGGCGGCGGTCGCGCCGCCGGTGTGCGTTGTGTCGAGTGTGAGCAGTTCGTCGGTGAGGATCTGATCAACGAGGAACTCCTGCCCACCAATCTGAATCGACGAGCCGGGGACTGCAATCTGCCCGCCAGAACTTACCGAACCCGTCAGCTCCTGCGTGAACAGCGTGCCGGTGCCGTTGACGACGGTCGCACCGTCGGCGACGGTCACGGTGCCGGTGATGTTCTGCGTGAAGGGCGTGAAGCCCTCCAGCGGAGTCGTCGCCAGGGCCGTCTGCGGGAAGACGCCGTTGAGATTGACCGTCGGCAACTCATTGATGTCGTCGACGACCTCCATGCCTGAGCCGATGACCCGGCCGAAGACCGTGTGCCGAGCGGCATTCAGGTGAGTGTTGTCGACAGTGTTCACAAACCACTGGCTGGTGGCGCTGTCGAAGTTGCCGCCCACGAGGGCCGTCGAGAGCGTGCCGCGAATGTTTGGATTGGCGGCGTTGAACTCATTGACGATTGCCGGATCGGTCGTCACCGCGGTGACCTGCGTGGGATCCGTGCCAGGCGCGTTCACCGTAAAGCCGCCGCCCTGAATGACGAAACGGTTAGGGGGGCCGATCGAGCGGTGGACGATCGAATTGGCGTAGCGGCCCAGATAGTTCAGGAAGTTGGCCACGGTGATCGGGGCGTCGTCGTTCAGAAGCTCGACGTCGAAAGAGCCCAGCGAGCTGTCGAAGCGGACGACCGTCCCTTCGGCCCGGTGCACGTTCTGCTCGACGATGGCGCGGCCGCCGGTGCCCGCCGACGTGCTGCGGATGCGCAGGTCATTCGCGCCGATCAAGAGGTTGACGTCAATAACGAACGTCCCGTCGGCGAGTGCCACGGCCATTCCGTCGTCGAACCCGTCGCCGTCGCGGTCGACCTCGACGATCGCGCCGGCCTGCGTCGTGCCCGCGATCTGGAACAGCGGGTCGTCGGTGATGACGGTGTCGTTGGACGCGATCGCGCCGTTCGACGAGATGTCGATCGTCAGCGGCGGAGCGAGAAGCTGCGCCGCGACGTCGTTCACGCGCGCGAGCGCGGGAAGCGCGCCGACGACGGGATCGTTCATCCGCAGGGCGATGGTAGCCGCCGGCACAGGGTCAAACTCGAACCCGCCCAGTCCCGGCGGCCCGACGACGACGTTGGCGGCGTCGAAGGTCCGGGCGTCGGTCCCGTCGCCGCCATCGACCGTCGTATTGCCGCCGAGGTCATTCGCCCCCTGGAAGACGACGGAATCGTCACCGGTGCTGGTCTTCACGTGCGAGGCATTGGTCACCCGCGTGGGATCGACGAACACGAAATCGTCGCCGCTGCCGGTGTGGATGCCCAGGCGGTCGCCGAAGAATGAATCCATCACGACCACCGAGACGTTGCCGCCCCCGGCCTTCAGGTCGGCACTGCCGCGGATGTTCGCCGTGTCGAGCACCACGCTGGTCGTGCCGCTGTTGCGGACGACGAGATCTTCCTCAATCAGGCCGTGATCGACGCCCACGACCAGCCCGCCCGTTTCGCCGTCGATGCGGATATCGCCGCCCGCACCGGTATCGATGAGGCTGACGCCATCGTCGCCCGCTCCCCCGCGGATGACGATGCGGCCCTGGACGGCGAGGCCATTCAGATTGATGGTGTCATTGCCGTCACCGGCTTCCACAAGCACTTCGCCGCCGACCGCGACGCCCGCGCCCACGAGAATCTTGTCGTTCCCGTCGCCCCCGCGGATCACGAGGTTTCGCGGCACACTCGTGCCGCCCGCAATGCCGACGAACGGATCGGCCGAGCCGTTGATCGTTGTGCCTTCGAGGCCCTGGATACGGACGTCGCCCGCGACGGCCGAAACGGCGAAGCTATTGTCGGCCCCGTCTCCCGTCAGGATCAGGTCGCCGCCGACGAGCTCTGCCAGCACGTTGCCGGCCAGCATTGTGCGGCGCTCCAGGCGTTCCACGAGCGCCGGCACCCAGGCGCAGCTTGGCGTCAGCCGCCGACGTCGCGGGGACAGACCAGCTCGCCGGCGGAGAATCTTCTGCAGGAGTTCGACCATCGGTCCGTGCGGGTTGAGTAGTGGAGCAAACGGGGCGGAAAGGGAGTCCCCGGAGCCGGGCGCCCAGGAGAGATCACTCAATGCTAGGGGTGCAGGAGGCCCGCTGCCAAGTGGTCCCTCTTTAATCAAACGCAGATTGCGCGCGGATCGGACACGTTCAGCCGGAAAAATGCGCAGATTCCGCGCCGCGGACGAGCCGCCGGACAGAAGCCCACGGGTTCTGGCCCGTGGGCTTTCGGCAACCCGTGGGCTTCCGGCAACATCCCGGCAGATCGCGTGCGGACAGCAGATTCTTGCCAAACGGGGGAACCGTCGTTTATCGTGGATGTGTTTAAAGGGTTGTACGCCCACCAAGGCCCCAGAGGCCCACGGCTTGCAAGCCGTGGGCTTGGCGGGCTGACGAAAGGAGTTCCATGCTTCGTCGCGACAAATGGCGCTGGATGGCCCTGACGGCGCTCGCCCTCTCGTTCACGTGCGGCTCATTCCTCGTCCGAGCGGCCGATCCACCGGCGGCGCCCTCCGAGCGTCCGACGGCCGCGACGTCGCTCGTCACGCCGGCGGCCGCGGAGGATCTCTCCGAGCTTCCCCAGGCGCTGCGCCGCGCCGTGCCCGATGGGCTGGACGACCTGCTCACTTTGGAAGAGCGGGTGAAGGCCGTCACTCGCAAGGTCCTGCCGGCCACCGTGGGCGTGCGAATCGGCCGGGCGCAGGGCAGCGGCGTCATCATCAGCCGCGATGGCTACGTACTGACGGCCGCACACGTGATCGGCAAGCCCGGCCGCGACGTCGACATCCTGCTGCCCGATGGACGTCCCGTGAAGGCCGTGTCGCTGGGGCTCAACCGCGACGTCGATGCCGGCCTCATCAAGATTGCCGAAGACGGCCCGTGGCCGCACGTCGAAATGGGCAAACTGGCCGACGTCCAGCTCGGCGAGTGGTGCCTGGCGACGGGGCATCCCGGCGGCTACCAGGCCGACCGCCCGCCCGTGCTGCGGCTGGGCCGCGTCATTCAGAAGAGCAAGTCCGCCGTCCAGACCGATTGCACGCTGGTCGGCGGCGATTCCGGCGGCCCGCTGTTCGACCTGCGGGGCCGCGTCATCGGCATCAACAGCCGCATCGGCCGCGAGACGACGTGGAACTTCCACGTTCCCATCACGGCGTACGATGAGGGTTGGGAGCGGCTCGCGGCCTCGGAAGACTGGGGTGGCCCGCCCCCACCGGGCAGCGCCTTTCTGGGCGTGGGCGGCGACGACCATGCCGACGGCTGCCGCGTGACGGAAGTCTCCGAAGGCTTTGCGGGCGACAAGGCGGGGCTGAAGGTGGGCGACATCATCGTCCGCTTCGGCGGACGCAGGGTGAAAGGCTTCGACGATCTGGCCGCCGCCGTGCGCAGTCACAAGCCGGGTGAGAAGGTCGAAATTGAGCTGTTGCGGGACGGCGAGGACCTGACCGTAACGGCCGAACTGAGCGAACGGAAATAGCACGAAAGCACGAAGGGGGATACCACGTGGCGCGTCGCACATTCCGAACGGATGCCCCAGCCCCGCATTCGTGGGCGCCGGCCTTCACGGCGGCGATCCTGCTGGCCCTCTTCGCGGCGCCGCTCGCCGCCCAGGGCCTCCCCGGCACGCGACTGAAGGACGGCGCCTCGGTGCGCCGCGCCTTCGCCGAAGTCGTCGCCGATGCAGCCCGTGCGACCGTGCGGGTCGAAGTCGGCGGCAAACCCGTAGCGCTTGGCACCATCGTCGACGCGGCCGGTTACGTGCTCACCAAAGCCAGCGAGCTGAACGGCCCGGCGGCGGTGTGCTTCGTGGGCGAAGACCGCCACTGCGAGGCGCAGGTCGTGGGCGTGCATCACGATTTCGACCTCGCGCTGCTCAAGATCGAGGCGTCGGACCTGCCGGCCATCCGCTGGCGCGACGGCGACGTACCGGAGGTCGGGCAGATCCTGGCGACTCCCGACGCCGACCAGGGCGCCGTCGCGGTGGGCGTGCTGAGCGTGCGCGAGCGGCGGATTCCGCGCCGCCGCGGCGTGCTGGGGATTTCGATCCAGGAAAACGAAGCCGGCCCCGAAATCACGCAGATCTTTCCCGACAGCGGCGCCGCGCAGGCCGGGCTCAAAGTCGGCGACATCATCACCAAGGTGGCCGGCAGCGCCATCAAGACGGGCCGCGCACTCTCGGAGAACATCCGACGCTATCGTCCCGGCGACCGCTTGAAGCTGCTGGTGGTCCGTGGGGAAGAGCAGCGCGAAGTCGAAGCGATCCTGGGGACGCCAGGTCTCAATCCCTTTGACCGCGGCGACATCCAGAACCAGATGGGTGGACAGCTCAGCCGCGTGCGGGGCGGTTTCCCGCAGACGCTGCAGCACGACACGGTGCTGCGGCCCGAAGACTGCGGCGGCCCGGTCGTGGATCTCTCGGGCCGCGCGGTGGGCATCAACATCGCCCGCGCCGGCCGGACCGAGACGTATGCCGTCCCGGCCGCGGCGGTTCTGGCGCTGATCGACGATCTCAAATCGGGCCGCTTGGCGCCTCCCCCGGTGGAACCGCTGGGCGTCCCGCCGACGCCGGAAGTCGCCGGACGGTGACAGGGTCGTAGTGTGGACTTGAGTCCACACGTCGGGCTTCACAACACGCGCACGTCGTCGATGTTCGTGTGGACTAACGTCCACACTACGGGGGGGGGTCACACGCCGCGGGTGACTTCCAGCACCGGCTCGGCCGTGCGCGATTCGCGCTGGGCGAAGGCCTTGTTCACGGCTTTGAGGAAGGCGCGTGCGCTGGCCTCGATGATGTCGGTGCTGATGCCCTTGCCGAAGAACTGCCGGCCGTCGATCGTTACCTCGACGCTCACTTCGCCCAGCGCGTCCTTGCCGCCGGAGACGCCGCGGACCTGGAAGTCTTCCAGCCGCGACTCGATGCCGGTGATCCGCTCGACGGCATTGAACACCGCATCGATGGGTCCATCGCCGATGGCCGCGTCGCAGTGCGACTGTCCGTCGGCAGCGTTCAGCTCGACGGTGGCCGTGGGAATCGTGCCGGTGCCGGCGGAGGTGTGGAAGCCCTGGATGGACCACGCTTCGGGCACTTCGCGGCGGCGGTCTTCAATCAGCGCCACGATGTCCGAATCGTAGACTTCTTTTTTCTTGTCGGCCAAGGCGATGAAATCGTCGAACACCCGCTGGAACGTCGCCTCATCCAGCGTGTGGCCCAGCGCCTGAATGCGGTCGCGGAACGCATGCCGGCCGCTGTGCTTGCCCAGGACGAGGTTCGTGCCCACGTAGCCCACGTCCTCCGGCTGCATGATTTCGTAAGTCGAGCGCTCCTGCAGAATGCCGTGCTGATGGATGCCGGCCTCGTGGGCGAAGGCGTTCTGCCCCACGATGGCCTTGTTCCGCTGCACGAGCATGCCGGTGATGCCCGAGACGAGGCGGCTGGCGGGGAAGAGCCTGGTCGTGTTGATGTCGGTGTGGCAGCCGTAGAAGTCCGCCCGGGTGCGCAGCGCCATCACGACTTCTTCGAGGGCCGCGTTGCCGGCCCGTTCGCCCAGACCGTTGATCGTGCACTCGACCTGCCGTGCGCCGCCCTCGATCGCCGCCAGGCTGTTGGCGACGGCGAGGCCCAGGTCGTTGTGGCAGTGCGCGCTGAGCACGGCCCGCTCGATGTTCGGCACGTTCGCCCGCAGGTACTCGAAGACGCGGCGGAAATGCGCGGGCACGGCGTAGCCCACCGTATCGGGGATGTTGATCGTCGTGGCCCCGGCCTCGATCGCCTTCTCCACGACCTCGCACAGGAAGTCCAGCTCCGTGCGGGCCGCGTCTTCGGGCGAGAACTCGATGTTCGAGCAGTAGCCCGCCGCCCGCTGCACCATTTCCACGGCCGCTTTGACGATCTGCGGCTTGTCCATCTTCAGCTTGAACTGCCGATGGATCGAGCTGGTGGCGAGGAACACATGGATTCGCGCCCGCTCGGCATCCCGGAGCGCTTCCCAGGCCCGGTCGATATCTTCGGCACGGCAGCGGGCCAGCCCGCAGATGACCGTGCGGTCGCCGAACTCGCGGGCGATCTGCTGGACGGCCTCGAAATCGCCGGGCGAGGCGATCGGAAAGCCGGCCTCGATGACGTCGACGCCCAGTTCGACGAGCGCCTCGGCGACCCGCAGCTTCTCGGCCGTGTTCATGCTGCAGCCGGGCGACTGCTCGCCGTCGCGGAGGGTGGTGTCGAAGATGGTGATCTTGTCGGACATGACTCGTCTCCGGCAGTGGCTTTGCCCAAAAAGGGGACTGTCCCCCTCGCAGTTAGCTGCACATCAGCCTTGCACCAGACGGGGACTGTCCCCTTTTTGGGCAAAGCCACTCTGGACCAATAAAAAAAGCCCTGAAACCGGCAGGTCTCAGGGCGAATCTCTGAAGCGGAGGGCTGCAGAACGGACCTAAGACCTTCCGGTAAGCGGAAGGCTCAAAAGAAGGCCCAGATCCCGAAGCAGCCGACTCGGCATGACAATCTCCCAGCATCGTACACAGGGTACTGTATCGCCGCGGCCGCCGAAGTTCAAGAGGCTTCGATGCGGCCGTCGCGCATGCGGAGCACGCGGTCGCCGTCGCGGATGTAGCGCTCGTCGTGTGTGACGACGACGATCGTCGTCTGCCGTTCGCGGTGCAGCTCGCGCAGGTAGCCGAAGACCTCGGCGCCGGTCTGGCTGTCCAGCTCACCGGTCGGTTCGTCGGCGAGGACCAGCTTCGGCTCCTTGAGCAAAGCGCGGGCGATGGCGACGCGCTGCTGTTCGCCGCCGGAAAGCTGTCCCGGACGGTGGTCCGTTCGCCCGGCCAGCCCCACGCGCTGGAGCAGCTCGCGGGCCTTGTGACGCTGCACGTCGGAGATGCCGCGGGGCAAAAACGGCACCAGCACGTTGTCCGTCGCATCGAGGTTCGACAACAGGTTGAAGCTCTGAAAGATGAAGCCTACATCGCAGCGGCGATAGGCGTCGCGCTCGGAGGCAGACAGTTCCGACAGCCGCCGTCCCTCGACGCGGACCTCGCCGCCCGTCGGCTCGTCGAGCGCCCCGACCAGGTACAACAGCGTGCTTTTCCCGCTGCCGGACGGGCCGACGAGAAACGTGAACGTGCCCTTCGCCAGCTCGCACGAAACACCGCGCAGCGCGTGGATCTCGGTCTCGCCGCGGCGATGGATCTTGGTGACGTTGGTGATGGCGATCACGGGTTGAGGGTTGAGGGTCGAGGGTTGAGGGTCGTAAGCGTTCCACAGGCGGGTCTGCCCGCAGTCGAATCCATTCACCAATCTTCGATGATCGCGATCAGCTCTTCGATGCATGACAGGGTGGGCAATCGGCGTCCGTGCGAAACAGGGCCGTCGCCGGCGCGCTCCTGCGGAGCGATGCGCTGCGGATCGGCCGCGGCGCGACGATCCAGATGAACGGCATGCAGGCCGGCGTCGCAGGCGGCGGCCACGTCGTTGGCGACATCGTCGCCCACCATCAACACTTCGCTCGCATCGCAACCGGCCCGTTCGACCAGCGACGCGTAAAACTCAGGCGACGGCTTGCGACACCCCACCTCCGACGAGATCACCCGCAGGTCGAGCGGCGCCAGTTCTGGCAGGTCGTCGCACAGGCGGTTCAAACGACCGTCGAAATTCGAGGCCACGGCCAGGAGCCGGCCTGCCGCTTTCAAGCGCCGCAGCCCGGCAGCGACATCGGGAAAACACCGCCAGGCGTGTGGACTGGCGAAATGCGCGAACAGGTCTTCAAAACATGCCTCAGGGTCGCGCGCGTCGTCGATGACCTGCCGCACCACGTTGCGCCACCACTCGCGCTCTTCGGCTTCGGTGGGTCGTTCGGAAAAACCTCTCACATCCCCCGTTGGCCGCTGATGCGCTGCAAACGCGGCGCGAAAGCGATCCGCGATTTCTGGTTCCGACAGCCGCGAACCGTAACGCCGCCCCACGTGCGCGTACGCGACGGCCACCGGCGGGTGCGGCTCGATCAACGTGCCCACGGCGTCGAAGGCGATGCAGCGGATGGAATCAGGACGCATGCAGCTCGACCAGATCGCGGTCGCACAGGACGTGCTCGCGGCCGACTGTCTGGCCGTCGTGCGCGCTCTCGCCCCACACGCGGGCGTGTTTGAGCGTGGCGGCGAGCTCGCGATGCACGCGCTCGGCCAGTTCTTCGACGGTGCCGCCGTGGCGGATCGTGAACGGGTCGCGGTAATCGGCCGGCTTGCCCGGGGCTTTCGTGTACACGCGGATGACGTTCAGCATTCGGTAAACTGCGTCCCGCAGCTCTTCGCGCGACTCCTCGCGGTCCAGCTCGACGCGCAGGGTCTCGAACGGCCGCCCGACCAGCTCGCGGAAATACTCCAGCCGGTCCGCACAGCCGGGGGCATCGCCGCGCGTGACGACCAGCAGCGTCTTCACCCGCACGACGGAAAAATCCTGTTCGTCGAAGGCCGTGCGGTCGGAGAGCAGCGTCTTGCGGGAGGCCAACTGCTCGATGACCGCGGCGGTCTCATCGGGCGCATCGTCGGACGCGCCGTTCAGGCACAACAGGCAGGCATCGGCCGAGCGGACGATGTTCGTCAGGTACGGCTCGATGTGCGTGTTCGTGACCGGCGGCGTGTCGATCAACTGCACCTTCACGTCCTGCCAGGGCATCATGCCGGGGACCGGCTCGTGCGTGGCGAACGGATAGTCGGCGACGGCCGGCTCGGCGTTAGTCAACTCCGCGACAATGCGGCTCTTGCCGGCGTTCGGCCCGCCCACGATCACCACCTGCCCGGCCCCCTGACTGGGAAACCGAAAGCTGCGGCCCTTTTTGGGTGCGGCCCGGTCGCTGGCTGCCTCGGCCTTGGCCTCTTTGAGCCGCGATTTCAGGTCGGCCTGGAGCTTTTCCGTCCCCTTGTGCTTGGGGATCAGCTTCAGCATCTCTTCGAGACAGGCCACCTGCTCTTCGGCCGACTGCGCGCGGCGGTAGGCTTCCTCAGCCTTCTGGTACTGCGGCGTCAGATTGGCGGGCATGACGGCATTGTAGCGGCGCGAAGCCCACCGGTTGCAAATGTTTAGCCGCGACTCGCCAGAGGAGCGCTCCTCTGGCGAGTCGCGGCTAAACGCTGCAGCGCAAGAAAAAGCCCGGAAGCAGCGGGTCCCAGGGGGGCAAAGGACGCCAGCCACTTCCGGGGGCGATTGGACGCCAAAATCCTGCCGGCCGATTTCAGCCGGATGGCGGTGCTTGGACGGCCACCGTCGGCTTCCGTGCCAACGGCACCATCCTCGACCGGCGCGGGCTGTTGGCCCGACCGATCGCACCGGTGGTTCGCTCGACTTCGTGATTCAATCGCGTTCGGCCGTGCCGCCGGCAGGCCGCTGCCCCCGACGTGCGGGCGGGACGATAGGAGGTTTCCCGATGCGCGTCAACAGGGAATCGCGACCGCGAAAAGGCGCAAGATCGCCGCGGAAATGGCCGCAAAAAGGCACAGAAGGCACAAAAACTCAAGGCTGGGCTCGCCGTCTTTTGCGACTCTTGTGTCTCTTTGCGGCAATGGCCGATCCTTGCGGCGATTACTTATTGAGGACCTCGTCGAGGTTCATCAGCTCGTTGGCGAGCATCGTCCAGGCGGCGAGCGTGGCGGGATCGAGCTTCGGCGACGGCTTCGATTCGCCCACTGTAATCAACTGCTGCGCGTCCTCCGGGTGTTCGCCGTAGTACGCCAGCAGATCGGCCAGCGAGGCTTCGATGATCGGCCGCTCGCCCTCGTGCAGCGGGCGGGCGAGCAGCCGCTGCATGACGAAGTTGGCCTTCGCGGCCGTCGTCTCGCCGCCCTCTGTCAGCGCGCGTTCGGCCAGCGCGCGGGCGGCTTCGACGAACTGTGTGTCGTTCAGCGTCACCAGCGCTTGCAGCGGCGTGTTGGTGCGCTCGCGGCGGACAGTACACAGCTCGCGCGACGGCGCGTTAAAGATGTCCATCGACGCCGGCGGGGCGCTGCGCTTCCAGAACGTGTACAGGCTGCGGCGATATAGTGCGTCGCCCGTATCCTGCCGGTAGTCGCGAGTGTTGGAGCCGATCATCGCGACGGCTTCCCACACGCCGGGCGGCTGGTACGGCCTGACGCTGGGGCCGCCGATCGTCCGCACGATGAGGCCGCTCGCCGCCAGGGCATGGTCGCGGACCATTTCGGCGTCCATGCGGAAGCGGGGGCCGCGCGACAGCAGACGGTTGTCGGGGTCGTTCTCCAACTTCTCGGGCGTCGCGGCCGCCGACTGGCGGTAGGTGGCCGACATCACGAGCAGCTTGAAGAGCCGTTTGATGTCCCACGCTGTTGGTTGAGGGTTGAGGGTTGAGGGTTGAGGATCAGCCGCGTGGCTCCCGGATACATGCCCCTCGCGGAATTCGATGGCGAGCCAGTCGAGGAGTTCCGGGTGCGTCGGCAGTTCGCCGGCCACTCCGAAATCGCCGGCCGTGGCGACGATGCCGGTGCCGAACACCTGCTGCCAGAACCGGTTGACCGTTACCCGGGCCGTCAGCGGATGCTCCGGCGAAAGGAGCCAGCGTGCGAGGCCGAGGCGATTGCGGGGATAATCGTCCGGCATGGCGGGCAGCGCGGCGGGCGTGTCGGGCTTCACCGGATCGCGCCGCTGGTCGTATTCGCCGCGGAACAGGATGTAGGCCATCGCCTCCTGGTCGCGTTCCGCCATGACGTGCGCGACGGTGCCGCGGGCGAGGATGTCCGCTTCTTCCTTTTCGAGCCGGGCCAGATCGGCCGACTGCTGCTGGAAGGTTTCGTCGCGATTGGACAGCCACCAGTCGTAGAGGGTGGCCAGTTCCGCGTCGGTGGCTTTGGGCGGCTCTGATGTCGCCTCAGGAGTGGAACTGGTGCCGCCGCGCGCGTCCGTGACTTTGGCGAGAATCGCGGCGATTCGGCCGTGCTGCCCCAGCGAGGCGACTTCGCCAGCCGACAAAGTTCGCGTGTAGATCCGCAGGTCCTGAATGGCCGCTCCGCTGAGCGGCTCGCTGGTGTTTCGCTGGCCGATCTTGAAGGGCACGTTCGTGCGAATCGTCTCGCTGAGCTTGTCGGCTTCGACCAGAGTCGGCTGTTCCTGACCGTTGTAATAGACCTTCACGCCCGCGGCCTTCTGCGAACCGTCGTAGCTGACCACCACGTGCGTCCACTCGTTGGCGGGAACCTGATTTTTGCCGACGACCTTCAGCGCGTTGTCCGGCCAGCGATGGATAATGTGCGTGCCGACCTGCCGCCGCTGCATCCAGAAATCCCAGCCGCGATGTTCGTTCCCGTTGTCCATGCGGGCGCAGATGGCGCCATAGCCGTCGTTGGCGGGCAGCTTGACCCATGCGGCGAGCGTGAAAGCCTGGTCCTCCTCGAAGTCGGCGGCGGCCGACAGTTCGCACGCGGCGCCCTGCGGCTGGAGCGCCTTGCCGCCGGCCGGTCCTGCCTGCCAGGTCGCGGAACCGGCGAGCTGGACCTCCGCCGGTTCGCCATGATCGACCGTGACGTGCAGCGTCTTGCCCGCACCCTCATTCAGCGGCGCGTGCAGATACAAGGCCTCGGTAGGAATCGACTTCGCCAGTTCGGCCGGCTGGGCGGAGGCGAGCCACGTGTCGAACTCAGGCCGCGCGGACTTCCGCCGCGCCTCGAGCGCCTGCCGCGCCTTTGGGATTTCCTCCTTCAAGTCCTCGTAACGCGGGCGATCCGCCTCGGCGGCGACGCGGACGATGGGCGGCGTGTCCTTGATATTGCCGTCCCTCGCTCCTTGCGTCGTGTTGTTGAAGAACGCCGCCAGCTCGTAGAACTCCCGCTGCGAGAGCGGATCGAACTTATGGTCGTGGCAGACGGCGCAGCCGGCCGTGGCGCCCATCCACACCAGCGACGCCGTTTCGGTGCGGTCGCGGGCATAGAGGACCAGATATTCCTCGTCGATAATGCCGCCCTCGTTCGTCGTGATGTTGCAGCGGTTGAACCCGGAGGCAATCTGCTGTTCGAGCGTCGCGTTCGGCAACAGGTCGCCCGCAAGCTGCTCGATCGTGAACTGGTCGAACGGCAGGTTGCGGTTGAAGGCATCGATCACCCAGTCGCGGTACACCCAGATCTCGCGGAAGTTGTCGAAATGGATGCCGTGCGTATCGGCATAGCGGGCGGCGTCGAGCCAGTAGCGGGCGCGGTGCTCGCCCCACGCCGACGACTCCAGCAGCCGGTCGACCAGCGCCTCGTAGGCATCCGGCGAAGGGTCGTTCACGAACGCTTCCACGAGTGCGGGATCGGGCGGAAGTCCCGTCAGATCGAGGCTCACCCGCCGCGCCAGCGTCCGCCGATCGGCTTCCGGCGCCGGCGTAAGGCCCGCCGCTTCCAGCTTCGCCAGGATGAAGTTGTCGATCGGATTTCGGGGCCACGCGGTGTTCTTCACGGCCGGCGGCTCCGGCCGCTGCGGCGGAATGAGCGACC
>JAHWKJ010000660.1 GCA_019347905.1 Planctomycetota bacterium | reverse complement strand
CCACGCGGCACGTGGCACTGGAACTCTTGGATCCGGACTCCATGGCATGCGACGGCTCATCGAACTTCTCCGAGGCGGATGACTTCTCCAGTCTATTCCGAGGCAAATGCAGCGTACAGGCACGCAACCTCGCAGCGCTCGCCGCAGTGCATGATCGCGATTATACTTCCCACAGCCGGATCGCCCGCAACGCGCGCTCTTCCGGCCCTTTCGACCGAACGACCTTTTCGACCTTCGACCCCTCTGCCGCGCTCCATGTCCGTCCGCACCTGCCGGCTGGTGACCCTGGGCTGCAAGGTCAACCAGTACGAGACGCAGCTCCTCAAGGAGACGCTCCAGCAGAACGGCTGGCGCGAAGCCGGCGCGGGCGAAGCGGCCGAACTGTGCGTCGTCAATACCTGCACCGTGACGGCCGAGGGCGACGCCAAGTCCCGCAAAACCATCCGCGCGCTGGCCCGGCAGAACGCCGGCACGCGGACGGTCGTCATGGGCTGCTACGCGACACGCGATCCCGTCGCCGTCTCGCGGCTGCCGAACGTGTGCGAAGTCGTCACCGACAAACGCGAGCTGCCCGACCTGTTCGACCGGCTGGGCGTGACGGCGCGGCCGACCGGCATCAGCCAGTTCGACGGACGCCACCGCGCGTTCGTCAAGGTGCAGGACGGGTGTCTGCTCCGCTGCACGTACTGCATCATCCCGCAGGTGCGGCCGATTTTGCGCAGCCGGCCGGCCGGCGAGATCGTAGAGGAAGTCCGCCGGCTGATCGACAACGGCTACCGCGAGATCGTGATTTCCGGCATCCACGTGGGGCATTACGGCGTCGAGGCGACGCGCGGCCGCTCCGGCCTGCCGCCGTTCCGGTTGTGGCACCTGTTCCGCCGGCTGGACCGCATCCCGGGCGAGTGGCGGATGCGGCTCTCCAGCATCGAGGCGGCGGAGGTCAACGACGAGTTCATCAGCGCCGCCGCCGACTGCGAGCATCTCTGCCCGCAGTTTCACCCGGCGCTGCAGAGCGGTTCGGACCGCGTGCTGCGGCGGATGCGCCGCCGCTATTCGGTCGAACGATTCCTCGAAAAGATCGAGCGGATGCGCGAGCGGCTCGATCGGCCCGCCTTTACCACCGATGTCATCGTCGGCTTCCCGGGTGAAACCGACGAGGATTTCGAACAGACGCTCGCCGCCTGCCGCCGCGCGGGTTTTATGAAGATGCACATCTTCCCGTTCAGCGCCCGCAAGGGAACGCCGGCGGCGAAGTTTGATGGGCAGGTTCCCGCAGAGGTGAGAAAAGAACGCTGTCGGCGCCTC
Organism: Planctomycetota bacterium; assembly: GCA_019347905.1. Lineage (GTDB taxonomy): Bacteria > Planctomycetota > Planctomycetia > Planctomycetales > Planctomycetaceae > JAHWKJ01. The sequence goes on along the minus strand of JAHWKJ010000660.1, from coordinate 1,877 downwards.
GCAGACCTCGAACGGCGGCTGGCGATGGAGTATTATGCGTCCCTGATCGGACGGGACCTGGAAGTGCTCGTCGAACGGCCGGCCGATGAGGCCGGGCGCGTCCGCGGGACCGACCGCCGCTACGTGCCGGTCGAACTGCCCGGCGACGAGCACGATGCCGGCCGGCTGGTCGGCGTCCGGGGCCGCGAGGCATTTCGCGATCATCTTTGGGCCGAACCGTGACAATCGACGATTCTGGCGGCCACTTCTTCAAAGTGCGGCGCGACGGCGACGTCGCCGTCGTGGATTTCACGATGCCGCGGCTGACGGAAGACGAGAACATGGAGCAATTCGGGCAGGAGTTGTACGCGCTCGTCAGCCAGCACGACATTCGAAAGATCGCGGCCAACATGGCGCAGGTCGAGTACGCGACGAGTTCGGCCCTGGGAAAGCTCATCACGCTGCACCGCCGGCTGCACCGAGAGAACGGCACGCTGGTGTTGTGCGGCGTGAGCGGAACGCTGGCCGACATCCTCAATTCGGCCCGGCTGATCGACTATTTCAACGTGACCGAGGACCTGGACAGCGCCATCGCCCGACTGCAAGCCGATGGCGCCCCGTGAGGCCGTTGGAGGGTCGAACGTCGAAAGGGTCGAAAAGTCGAAGGTCGAAGAAGGCCCTCACCCGTGCTGATCGCGCTGGAAGGCATCGACGGTTCCGGCAAGGGCACGCAGGCCCGCCGGCTTGTGGATCGCCTGCGCGGTGAGGGGCGCAAGGTCGCAGCGTTCAGCTTTCCCCGCTACGCGGAAACATTCTTCGGCCGCGCGGTGGGCGACTTTCTGAACGGCCGCTTCGGCTCGCTCGACGCCGTCGATCCGTTCCTCGCCGCGGTGCTGTTCGCCGGCGACCGCTACGAATCGCGCGAGCTTCTGCTGCGCGCCGCGGCGGAGCACGACGTGGTGGTCCTCGACCGCTACGTGCCCTCGAACGTGGCGCACCAGGCCGCCAAGCGCGCTGGGCCCGAACGAACCGATCTCATCGCCCGCATCGAAACGCTGGAATACGAAGTCTACAAGCTGCCGCGCCCCGACCGCGTCATCCTGCTGGACCTGCCGGTGACCACCGCACGGGAACTGATCGCCCGCAAGTCGCCCCGCGGCTACACGGATCGTGCGGCCGACCTGCAGGAGGCCGACGACGCGTACCTCGCCCGCGTCCGCGAAGTTTATCTGGAATTGGCCGCTCACAGGGCCGGCTGGACCACGGTCGCCTGCACCCGCGGCGGCGAGCTACGCACTGTCGACGACATCGCCACGGAAGTCGCCGCTGTCTTCGGTGAGACGCTTACCGGCTGACGCGGAGCAGAGGCAGGCACGGGCGCAGACGATCTACGCCCGCAGCTCTTCCCCAGCCGCTTCGTTGGCCGCAGCCGCGCGGCGCAGCCGGTCGCCCTGCGGCAGGTTGTCCAGGGAGCGCAGGCCGAAGACTTCCAGGAAACGGCGGCCGGTTTCGTAGAGGTACGGCCGGCCGAGGGAGTCGTCTTCGCCGCCGATGCGCACGAGGCCCCGCTCCATCAATTGCTTGAGGATGTCCGCCGACTGCACACCGCGAATGGCCTCCACGTCGGCCCGGGTGATCGGCTGCCGGTAGGCGACGATTGCCAGCGTCTCCATCGCCGGCGGCGAGAGTTTCAGTTCCGACTGCCGCTGATGCAGACGGCTTAACCAGCGTGCGAAAGGCGGGCGCGTCAAAAGCTGGTAGCCGGCGGCGACCTGCTCGACGCGGAACGCCGAGCCGCCCTCGTCGTAGGCCGCATTGAGCGCGTCGACAAGACCGCGGGCTTCCGCGGGACCGGCGAGCGTCGCTGCCTGCGCGAGCCGCCGTGCGGAGAGCGGCCC
>JAHWKJ010000659.1 GCA_019347905.1 Planctomycetota bacterium | reverse complement strand
ATTTGTGGCCTCGACCGCGAGCCAGTCCCCTTTTCCGGGCGGCCGCTCGGCGCTCGACATGTGATATGTGCTGCTGGTGAGGATCAGCCGGTGCAGCCGCTTGAGCGACCAGCCGGCGTCGTGAACGAACCAGTCCGCCAGCCAGTCGAGCAGTTCCGGATGCGTCGGCTCGGAGCCCAGGATGCCGAAATCGCTGGGCGTGCGCACGAGGCCCGTGCCGAAGTGGTACAGCCACACGCGGTTGACGATCACCCGCGCAGTCAGCGGATTCGCGGGATCGACGATCCAACGGGCCAGTGACAGCCGCCGCCGCGTGGTGTAGTCGCCCGGTGGCAGAAACGGCGGCGGGGATGCAGCCAGCACGGCGGGCACGCCTGGCTCGACGATGGGGCCGGGAGCACTCGCCCGGCCGCGCAACAAGATGTGCGTTGCCGGGGCGTTGGCAGACGACTCGTGCAGGAAGTAGCCCCGTGGCCCGGCCGTCGCGGCGGCGTCCTTCGCGAGCATCGCCCGCTGGGCCGGCGCCAGGGCCGGCAGGTCGAGCTCGCTGCGGCCGTCGCGGGAGCGTTCCAGCGGCGCGAACACCGCGACCATGCGGTAGTAATCGTGCGTCGAGAGCGCGTCGTACTTGTGATGGTGGCAGCGGGCACAGCCGAGCGTCAGGCCCAGAAACGACAGCGACGTCGTCTGCACCAGATCGTCTAGCTGGTCGAAGCGGTCCTGCGCCACGTCGGCCGGTTCGTCGTCCCACGGACCCAGACGGTTGAAGCCGGTGGCGATCACCGATTCGGTATCCGCGTCGGGCAGTTCGTCGCCGGCAAGCTGTTCCAGCACCATGCGGTCGTAAGGCTTGTCGGCACTGAACGCCGCGATCGCCCAGTCGCGGTATCGCCAGGCGAAGGGCTTGATGGCGTCGCGTTCGTAGCCATTGGTCTCGGCGTAACGGACCACGTCGAGCCAGTGCCGGCCCCAGCGTTCGCCGTAGGCCGGCCGCGACATGAGATCATCAACCAGCCGCTCCCATGCATCGGGGGCGTCGTCGGCGAGGTATGTATCCTGCTCGTCGAGCGACGGCGGCAGGCCCGTCACGTCGAGGAACACGCGCCGCAAGAGCGCGCCTCGATCGGCGGGAGCGGACGGCTGCCAGCCGCGTTCTTCAAGCCGCGCCAGCACGAAGGCGTCGATGGGGTTCCGCGGCCATTGGATATCGCGCACGACCGGCACCTGCGGCCGGCGGACCGGCCGATACGCCCAGTGCTCGCGATCGCTCTCGGAGACGTGCGGCTCCGCGAGCGTAGGCTGCCCGGGGTCGGCGTGCTTGGCGTCTTCCGCGCGCACAGCCGACGCCAGCGCTGCAAGCATCACAATCCCGTGGAGAGCAGCCCGAGGCGTCACGGCGACTTCCCTGAAGCAGGTCTGTCGGTGTTGGTCTGTTCTGTTTCTACCCGGCGGCGCGCCCGGAGACAAACGCAGCACGGGGTCAGACCCCTTTGCGGTTCACCCGTTTTCCACGTTCAGAATCGCTCGTCCGCAAAGGGGTCTGACCCCTTCAGCGTGCGAGCACTACCGCACGCCGCCGGGAAAGCCGATCGGCTCGCCGCTGACGACGTGCAGGGGCTGCACCGCGACGACCTTCCAGCGGCCGTCTTCCCGCCGCCAGGTCACGTGCCACCGGGAGGGATGCGAGCCGCGGTAGTTGTCGGCCCGCGAGACGATCGTGGCATTCGCGCGGAAGTGGGCGAGGGCCTGCTCGCCTTCGGCCCCCATAGTGACGGACAGGTCTGTGATCCGCAGGTCGTCCTTCACCTCATAAAACCGCAGCGACGACTCAATCAGCGAGCGGATATCCGCGGCGTCCTCGGCGACGTACGACAGCGTTTCTTCCAGATCGCCCCGCTGGTACGCAGAAGCGATCGCCAGCACGGCGGCCTCGACGCGTTCGGCCTCGGTGACGATCAGCGCCTCGACGAAGTACACGCCCGCCGCGGCCGCAACAAGTCCGCCGCTGACGATGAGCCACAATCCGCGGCGCGTGCTGAACCACGCTGCCCAGAAAAGGGCGGCCAGCCCCAGGCAGATGAACAACGGCGGCCAGGGCGTCTCAGTGAACCACATGCCGAAAGCGACCGATGCGGGTGGCGGGGGCTCAGCGTGAGGAAAGATCGCGGATGCGGATGTTGCGCAGGGCCAGCGGCAGCGAGTGGTCCTGGAAGCCGATGTAGCCCTTCTCCGGGCGGTCTTTCAGCCGGGGCTGCTCCTTCAGGTTGACCTTGTTGACGGTCTCGCCGTTGAGCCGCACGGTGAGCTTGTCTCCCGCGACCGTGATGTGAAACTGGTTCCATTCGCCGGCCGGTTTGGCGGTGCTGGCTGTGGGCGGGATGCCGGGGATGACGCCGCCGGAATCGTGGTCGGTCAGCTTTTTGCCCTCTTCCGCGGGCGCGTCGAAGATCTGCACTTCGATGCCCTTCTGCACGGGGTTGGCTTTGTCGGCGACGTTGAAGTAGAAGCCGCTGTTGCCGCGCTCTGCGACCTTGTACTCGAACTGGATCTCGAAGTCGTCGTTCTGCTTTTCGGACCACAGGTAGGCGTCGAAGCGGTCCCAGCCCTTCTCGCCGGGCCGCGGGGTGAGCGTAGCGACACCCTCTTCATCCAGCTTCCAGTTGCCTTTCGTCGTCCAGTGCGGCTCGAAGGAGTCGCCCTGGAGCAGCTTCACCCAGCCCTTGTTGTCGTCCTTCTCGCCGGCGGACAGCGTCGCGGTTGTGCAGAGCATTGTCGCCGCGACAGCGAATGAACTGAAACTCAGCATCGCGCGAAGAGGCAAGCGGTCGGTCACGTGAGGATCTCCGAGGGAAACAGCACGTCGTGCGGGAAGAGGACAAATGCGACGATCAGAACGTGATCTCCAGGTCCTGGCGTTCTTTGAGGATCCGCGAGCGGATGTTGATGCGGTCTTTGACGAGCTTCTCCGCACCGGGCACTTCGATCAAAAGCTGCACGCGGTTGTCGGTGATCGGCAGGTGCTCGCGACCGGTGCGAACGACATCGGCACTTCCGCCGCGGATGACGCGCGTCGAAAGCGGGTTGCGGTGGTCGAGCGGCACCCGTTGATCGTCGAGGTCCGTCCCCACGATCGATCCCGACAGGTCGCTGGCGCGGTAGCTGCGGATCTTATCCGGCAGCTTCAC
>JAHWKJ010000658.1 GCA_019347905.1 Planctomycetota bacterium | reverse complement strand
GAGACCTTCTCTGCTGCCAGCTCTTCGAAGCCGTTCACGAGATCCTGAACATTGATCGTGTTGATCTCGCCGCCGATAAGGACGATGGCCATGGCCTGACGAGGCCCGATCAGCTCGATCCGCCGTTTGAGCACGTCCATCGCCTGCTCGTTGACGTCGATCTCGCGCACGTCGCCTTCAGCCACAGGCACGCGGAGCTTCATGGCGGGCACCTTGGTGCCCTTGTCGAGCTTCGCGTACACCACCCACACATCGCTGGTGCCGCCGGCGGGAACGGCGACTTTCTCCGGCGTGTTGAATTCGGCACTCGACAGCGAGTAGCCCTTGTTGCCCACCAGGAAATTGTACCCCCGAAGTTGGGCAGGGATGTCTTCGAGGCGGAGGGTCTTCCCGTCAGCGAGAAGCGCAATGTCGCGCCCCTTGATTTCGACTGGCTTGGCCGTGCGGTTGACCAGCCTCAGCCGAGCCACGAAGAACCGGTTGGGAGAGCCGTCGTAATAGACGCCGAGGAACGCGGGATCGAGCAGGACGTGCAGTTCCTTGCGTTCGGCCGCCGGGGCGGCGGGCTGCTTCTCGAGACCCAGCCGCACGAGCTCGGCCTCGCGGGCGTCAACTTGCTGCAGAATCCCTGCGACGCTGTTGGGATTGACGGGCTTCTCGGCCGGCGAGGGCGCCTCTGTGCCACTGGACGTGCCCGTCGACGGCGGCGCAACGGGCGACGCGGGCGCGGCCTGCTCTTCGACGGCAACGTCGACTTCGACTTCGATATCCTCCGGCTGCGCCAACACCTCAACCGCCGGCACCAAAACCAGCGACGCAATGGTGGCGATGAACAGTCTGCGTGTGTTGAACCGACTGTGTAGAGACATCACCGTCACCCCGCTGGAAGAATCAAACCGCCGCCCGCTTGAAGTGGCTGGCTTCGCTCGTAGTGGCCGGCTTCAGCCGGCCCACGATCACAGCAGCCGTGCCGCGACCGGCAGAGGCCTGACCCCCTTCGTCAGATTCTACCGAACCGCCCGCCCCGCGTGCACCTCGTCAGCGATCCGAACCGGCGGCCGGCGCCGTCGCGGCGGCTTCGGCGAGGTTATAGACGCCGATGGCTCCGTCGCCTTCCAGCGCAAGGTACAGAAAGCGGCCGTCGGGGCTGGTGCCAAGTCCGGCGGCGCCGAGTTCGACGAAGTTCGTGCCGACTTTCATCGTCAGCGGGCTCGACAGTTTGCCGGTTGTCGGATCGCGGTCGAAGCGGGCCAGCGTCCGGGAGCGGGTGCCGACGGCGAACACCTGCTTCCCGTCGCGCGAGACGAGAATTTCGTTGCCGCCCTGGAAGTCTCGCAGGCCGTCTTTGCCGTTGACGATCTCCTGCAGGAGTTCGACAGAGCCGTCTTCGGCGATCGCAAACGCGCTGATCGCATCATCGCCTTTGAAGCGGCCGCTGGAAACGTACAGGTGCTTGCCTTCCCGGTCGAGCGCAACGGAACACGCGCCGGCGATGGCCGAAACGCCGTTCTCTCCGTCCTTGAGCACCTGCCGCACCTCCGTCTTGCCGCTCTCGCCGTCGCGGCCGAGCACCACCAGCGTGTCTGCGTTCGACGAGGCGACATAGATCGTCTTGCCGCCCGGATGCACCACCAGGCCGCGGGCATCCTTAAAGCAGGCATCGCGTCCGGTGTTCAGCTCCACGAATTTGAGTTTGCCGTCGTCGACGCGAAATGCGGCGATGCCGCCGTCAGTCTCGGCCCGCGCGGCGGCCACGTACAGGAACTTCGAGTCCGGCGACCAGGCCAGCTCGATGGGCCAGGTGAGACCGGCGACGTCGTTCTGGCCGTCCTGCGCTATGTCGAGTTGCTGGATGCGCCCCGAGCGCTCCGAGCGCTCGAACAGCACGACGGCATTGGAGCGAAAGGCCGGCGCCGCCGCGAGGCGTTCGTCGGGACTCAGCCGGATCGACACCGCCCCCTGCATGTTCGCCCCGGCAAACGACTGCGTGCGCTGCAACCGGCCGGTCTTCGGATCGCGGGCGAAGATGCTCACCGTGCCCGGCTGCCACGCGGCCGCATACACGAAGCGCCCGTCGCTGGAACACTCGGCACTGGTGACAAAGGCGAGCTCCGGCCGCTGGTGCGACTCGACGAGCTGAATGCCGCTGGCCTGGCTTTCGAGCTTTTCGAGAATGTCGCGGGCGCGAAAGCGCACCTCCGCGGACGGCGACTTCGCAGCCGCCCGCACGGCCTCGAGCGCGGGCGTGCCGATTTCCAGCAGCGCCTGCTGCGCCTTCTCACGTGTCTGGAACTCGTCGGCATCCAGCTCGCGAACGAGCGCGGCGATGCGTGCGGCGAGCTGTTCCGCATCCTGCTCTTGCGTGGTCTCGTCAGGCGCTTGCGACTTCGCGCGCCCGCGCTCCTCCTGGGCCGCTGCAAGCCATCCCGTCGTCAGAACCATCGCGAGGCACAGACAAGCGGCGCGGCGAAGCATGGTGAATTCTCCGGTGAGATGATTTGTTTCCTAAATCGTTCATCATCCTCAATGTCGCGGCGCGAAGCGTGTGTGCTTCATGCCTACGGTTCCAAATCGGGCAGCGGGATGCGGATCCGCGGGTCGTCTGCGGGGGGGCGGTCGCTCAACCATGCTCCGCCATCATCCTCGCCATTCTCGCCCACACTGTAGAGCCGGTAACCGTCGATGGTCGGGAAGTACCTGAGCGGCTGCCCGTTATAGAGATCCTTCGGGAGCGTCTTAAGATATTTCGGCGAGACATCGTCGAGAGCAGCCGGATAGCGGCCATGTGCGCATTGATAGGCGGCGAGGGCGAACGCGACGTGGAGATTGCGACTTCGCTGCGTCGCGCGGTCCTCGGCGCGCTGGCACTGCAACATCGCCGGCAGCAGGACCGAAACGATCAACGTTCCCGCCGCGCGGCCGCTGTCGCGGCGGTTGGCTCTTGCAGCTTCGCGTTCTTTGACCGCACGATCGTCCGCGGCGACCCCGCCGGTCTCTCGCCGCAGTGCCTCGGCAAGTACGTCCAGGGCCTTACGGCGGTCGGCCTGACTCGGCTGGCGCATGGCGGCGACGGACCGGTCGAACCAGCGATTGACCTCGCGGAGGACCTCGTCCCAACCGCCGTCGTTTCCCCCCAGCGATGCGACGAGATCCCCCAAACCATCGGGCGCGCGAATCGCATCCGGAAG
>JAHWKJ010000657.1 GCA_019347905.1 Planctomycetota bacterium | reverse complement strand
TCGGCACCGGAACGCCGTTGGCCATGTTGCCCAGGCTCTGCCACGTGAGCAGGTTGATATTGTCGCTGACGGGGCGGACGCGACCGTCGGCCAACAGCACGTGAACTCCCGCCCCCGTGTGCTCGCTGCCGGCGTTGTCGTAGTGAATGCCCTTGTTCGGCCCGAAGCGCGTGCTGAACAGCGTCGCGGGGCCGCCCCAGGCCCAGCCGTCGCTGCTTTGACGCAACTGATCCGTCGGATGATTCAGCCGCATCACCTCCGCGACCATGATCACATTCGAGGGCCCGTCGGTCAGGTCGGCCATCCGCGTACTGCTGTTGACGAAGAACATGCCGCGGTGGAATGGATGCGGGAGGCGGCTTTGCGTCCGATCGTTGGCGATCTGCTCCGGCGTGAGGTGCCACGTCGCCCGCCGCTGCTGGTCGAAGTCGAAGAATCCCACGCCCGAGCCGATGCAGCCGGCATAGTCGTTGCCGCCCTTCTGCCAGTCCGGACCGGGATGCAGCCGACGCACGAAGGTGTATCGTGAAGCCTCCATGCGGGACCGCCGCGAGGGGCAATACAGGACGGCCAGATCGGTGAGCGGGGGACGCGGAATGAGCACGCGGCCGCTGGGATCGGTGAACTGCAGCGAGCCGTCTCCGTTGCTGGTCACATTGAAGTTGAAATTCCAGTAGCCGTACAGCGACTGCTGGTCGAGGTTGGGCAGCAGTTGCACGATCCAGCTCGTTCCGTGCAATCCGGCACCTCCGCCCCGGACGTTGAGGCCGACAGCGGCCTCGAGTGGATCGGCGTACTGGTTGCCTGTGGGGTTCGTCCCGCCGAAGAACCGAAGCGAGATCTGCCCGGGCGGGAACATCGTGTGCTGGCCTTCGTAGTTGTGCAGCGCCAGCCCGATCTGCTTGAGGTGGTTCTGGCAGGTGCTCCGCCGGGCGGCCTCGCGCGCCTGTTGGACCGCGGGCAAGAGCAGCGAGATGAGAATCGCAATGATGGCGATCACGACCAGAAGTTCGATCAGCGTAAAGCCACGCCTAGCGTGCCTGTGCCGTCGCATAGTGGCCCCCCCCGTAAACGAAAGAAGAACGTGGCGGATGCACGGTGCCTTACCTCCATACGGTGTCCATTTTGCGAGCCGTTGTCAAATGTTATCTGTCTTCCCAAAGGGACGACCGGTGTTGACCCGTCCGCCCCGGACGCCTATAGTCCCCGCCCCTTGGATCGCAGGGTCCGCTCACCGGGTCGATTGTCGCCGGTGACGATTTCCGCTCGAAGCCCACTCCTTTCCCGCACGCAGCGAACCGGAGCCTCGCCATGAGTGAACGGATTCACTCGACCCCGTCCGCCCCGAAGCCGGAAACACGCCGCAGGACGACGCTCGTTGTGGCGGGCACGGCGGGCTGCGCGCTGGCTGCGGCGGTGGCCCTGCAGTTGTTCCGCGCCGACGATCTGCCGGCGCAGACCACGGGGGAGAAGGATGAAGGCCGCGCCCATGTCACCTCGACGCGCAGGCCGCTGGCCCGCGTCAACGGTGAACTGATCCCGTGGGAATCCGTCGCCGACGAGTGCATGGCACGTTACGGCGAAGAGGTGCTGGAGAACATCATCAACCGGGCGATCATCCTGCAGGCCTGCAAGCAGCAGGGCGCCGTGGTGACGGCCGAAGAGGTCGAGGGCGAGATCGCCCGCATCGCCAAGCGGTTCAATCTGGAGCCGGACCAGTGGTTCGGCATGCTGGAGGCCGAGCGGAACATTACGCCCCTGCAGTACCGCCGCGACGTGATCTGGCCCATGCTGGCCCTCAAGAAGCTGGCCGGCGAAAGCGTGAAGGTGACGCAGGAAAACGTGAACGAGGCCTTCGTCCGCGATTACGGCGAGCGGGTGAAGGTCCGCATGATCCTCCTGGACAATATGCGGCGGGCCGAAAAGGTCTGGAACGACGTGAAGCGCTCCCCGGACGACTTCGAGCGGCTGGCGCAAGAGCACTCCATCGATCCGCACAGCCGCTCGCTGGGCGGACAGATTCCGCCGATCCGCCGCTTCACGGGCAATCCCACTCTGGAAGAGGCGGCGTTCAAGTTGCGGGAAAACGAGATCTCGCCCATCATCCAGGCGGGGGCGAACCGCTGGGTGATCCTCAAGTGTGAGGGCCGCACCCGGCAGGTGGTGACGAGCCTCGACGACGTGCACGACATGCTGTATGAACAGGTCCTCGAGGAAAAGACCCAGGAGGCCGTGGCAAAGATCTTCACGCAGATCAAGCAGCAGGCCCGGATCGACAACTTTCTGACCAACGTCTCGACGGGCGGCGTCGAACAGGCCGGCGGCGCCGCCCCACGCGGTCCCGTGCGCACGGCCGACGCGACCAGGGCCGCAGAGCAGTACCCGCGCTCGCCGGTCCCGCGGCAGAGTGCACCGCAGGCCGGACCGGCCAGCCAGCCGCCCGCGCCCGCCCGCGGCGGCCGGCAGTAGCTCCGCCTGTCACACGCAGCACGAACGACTCGACCAGCCGGCCACGACCGGCTGGTCTTGTTTTGCGCGCCGGCGAGATGCGGGTGCAACCGGCGATTGTGACCCGCGGCTTGTGGGTGCTATTCTGGGTCAGCCGGTTCCAAACGGTTCATGCAGCTTGTCAATCGTTTGACTCGAAGCAACTCCCTTCATGCAGCGCAAAGCCTTCGCCGCCGTTCTGGCCGCGGTTGCGGCGCTGGCCCTCGTGGCGCTCGCGATTGTGCGGTCGGGGAACACGGTCGCCGGACGGCGGCCGCTGGTCGTCTATTGCGCTCACGATTCGATCTTCTCGAAGGAGATCCTCGACGCGTTCGCGCGCGACACGGGCATTCCGCTCGATGTGCGCTACGACACCGAGGCCACGAAGTCGCTGGGGCTGTCGAACCTCATCATTCGCGAGCGGGAACATCCGCGCTGCGACGTGTTCTGGAACAACCAGGCGCTCGGCACAATGGATCTCGGCGAGCGCGGACTGCTGCTGCCGTACAAGGGTGAGGGCTGGCAGCGCATCCCCGCCGCATTCAAGGCCCCGGATGGTGCGTGGACCGGCTTCGCGGCTCGGCTGCGGGTATACATCGTCAACACCGGGAAGCTGCCGGCCGAGCCGCAGGCGATTGAGCGGGCGATGCAGGGGGACCTCTCGCGCATGGCCGTGGCCCGGCCGCTGTTCGAGATCGGAAGAGCA
>JAHWKJ010000121.1 GCA_019347905.1 Planctomycetota bacterium | reverse complement strand
ACCAGTCGTATTACGACCGGATCATGCCGCTCTACCAGAACTTTCAGGCCCTGCGCGAGCAGAAAGCCACAGCCGCCGCGTGGACGAAGTGGCAGCGGGAGACGAACGCGGAACTCGCCACGTTTCTGGACGATCTCGCGGAGACGGCCGGTTCGCAGCCGGACAAACTCGCCCGGCAGCACATGCTGCTGGCGGCCCGCGATGAGCTGCCCATGTTACTCAAAGACTCCAAGGAAAAGCCCGGCCGCCGCGAACAGCGCTTCCTCTATCACATGGACGCGGCCCGGCGGTTGATCGCGGGCCTGCCCCCCGCCGCTCCATCGTCCTCCGGCGGCCCCGTCGCCACGATGAAAGACAGCGACGACGGTTGACGCTGGGGGGCGTAAGACCTAGTTGCGACGCGGCTCGTCAAGGCCGAGGATGGTTTGAACCTGCTCGTTGTAAATCCGCTGACGAAGTGCCTGCTGCTCGTCGATCATCGACTCGAGCAACTGCTCGGCCCGCTCCGTCAGCAGGCGGTTGTAGAGCCGGTCGAGTGTGCGCTGCGACGCGGCGGACAGGCCGGGTGTCTTTTGCAGGATTTCGGCGACTTCCAGCCGCAGTTCTACGTCGTCGTCGCCAGTCAGAATCCCAAGGAGAACGTCGCGGGCTTTGTCGTTGACGGGACCGTACTCGGCCAGGGCCACGGCGGCCTGCCGACGGACCGCCAGTGCCGGGTCGGACTGTGCAAAGTGGGCGACGGCGGGAAGCAGATCTTCGCGTCGTTGAAGGAAACCGCCCACCAGTCCGACGAGCCGGGCGCGGGACTCCGGGTCGGATTCGGCCGCGATCGCCTGCCGCAATTGCTGCGTCGCTTCGCCGAGGCGGCTACTGCGAAGAATCTCCGCGATGCGGCGCTCCGATTTGCCGGCCTGCGCCATTGTTTCGAGTAGATCGTCGTCGCTCAGTCTGACGCGTAGCAGCATTCGCAGCGTCGCGTCGGTGACCGCCGGTTCCGAGACGGCGCTGGACAGCGCGGGGAGCAACGCGGGACCGAAGACGTCGTCCGGCTGAATGCGGTCGATCAGTTCGACGCGGTGAGCGACTGCCCGGCGACTTCGCACCGCGATGGCCAACGCGCCGGCCGTCTGACCATCGCGGCCGAAGCGCCACAGGATCGACAAAGCTCTTCCGCGGACGAGCGGAGATGGCGAGACCGCCAGCGGCGCGACGATCCGCGCCAGTCGCTCTGCGGGAAGCCGCATCGCCAGCACATCGATGGCTCCGGCCTGCTCGCGCGGCGACCCGCTGTGCGCAAGCGCTTCGAGACGGGCGGTCTCTTCTCCCAGGTAGCGCAAGTCGAAGACGTCCGGCCGCGGGGCTATCGCAGGCGCCTTATCTTCGACAGCGTTGGGCGATACGCCGAGCATATCCGGATAAACCATCGCGATATAACTGCTCCGGTTCAGGCCGTAAGGATGCAGGTCTTCATGCAAGGCGCCGCTCGCACGCGGTCGACGGAGAACGGCAACGGTCGGTGTCGACGGCTGCCACGCTCCAAGCGGTGTCCGCGGATCGTCGACCACGCCCAGTTCCTTCAAGGCGATGGCCGATTTGCGCGCCACGATCCAGACCGGGTCGGAATGCGCCGACGCCAGAAGGTCTCTCTTCGCATAGTGCTGCATCCGTGCGCGGCTTCCTCGATCGAGCGACCGGGCCAGGCGGCCGATCGTATCGGCCGCATAGAACCGCACCATGGCGTGCTCATCGGTCAGGGCAAAGACCAGCTCGATCGTCACCTGACGGACGGCGGGGCCCAGAAGGCGCAGCGCCCGTACCGCCTCAAGTCGCACCTCGGCTTTCGGGCTATAGAGCAGCAATCGCGAGAGGTCGCGGGCCCGCCCGAGGTCAGATTCCTCGCCGCCAACGGCCGGCGAGCCTGCCGACGTGCAAACGGAAATCAAAAGCAGAGCCCATCGCAACATCGCCGATCCACTCCCCTGCCTGCATTCGCATTCTCGCACGTTGGGCTGGAAAAGGAAAACGGGGTCCGGAACCTTGCGGTGCCGGACCCTTTGCGGACAGTGGATCTAGAACATCGGGAACCGGGTGAGCCGCAAAGGCGTCTGACCCCTGCTATGCGACCCACACCGTCTTGCGGTTCGTGAACTCGCGGAGGCCTTCTTCGCCGAGTTCGCGGCCCCAGCCGGAGTCTTTGATTCCGCCGAAGGGCAGCCGCGGGTCGGATTTGACCATTTCGTTGACGAACACCGCACCGGCTTCGAGTCGCGGGACGAGAGCCGCCGCCCGCTGCATATCCCGCGTCCACAGACTGGCGCCCAGTCCGAAAGTGCTGCGATTGGCCAGCTCGACGGCGTGCTCGGCATCTTGCGCCCTGATGATCGCCGCCACCGGGCCGAATGTTTCTTCGTCGAATGCCGCCATGCCCGGTTCGACGGCTGAGAGGACCGTCGGTGGATAGTACCACCCCTTGCGGTCGAGGCGCTTGCCGCCGAGGACGCGGCGGGCGCCGGCCGCGACGGAGCGTTCGACCTGATCGTGCAGGTTTTTGAGAAGATCCTTGCGGGCGAGCGGGCCGATGTCGGTTTCTCGCTGCGTGGGATCGCCCACTTTGAGGCCGCGCATCTTCGCGACCATGGCCTCTTCAAACTGGTCTGCGATGCCGCTTTCGGCGATGAACCGCTTGGCGGCGATGCAGCTCTGACCCGAGTTCTGGGTCCGCGACTTGACCGCCGTCTCGACCGCCGTGTCCAAGTCGGCGTCGCCCAATACGATGAACGGATCGCTGCCGCCCAGTTCCAGCACCGTCTTCTTCAGCCGCCGCCCCGCCTGCGACGCGACCTCGCGGCCGGCGCGGACGCTGCCCGTCAGCGTCACGCCGCGCACGCGCCCATCCTCGATGACCGCTTCCACCCGTTCGACGGACATCAGCAGCGTGGTCAGCACGCCCTCCGGGAATCCGGACCGCCGGAAGAGATTCTCTACGGCCAGCGCGATGCCGGGAACATTGTCGGCGTGCTTGAGCAGCACCACGTTGCCGGCCATCACGGCGGGGGCGGCGAAGCGGAACACCTGCCACAGCGGAAAGTTCCACGGCATGATCGCCAGCACCGGCCCCAGCGGCTCGAAGCGGACGACGCTGCGCGAGGCGTCGGTGTCGACACAGCGCGGCTCGAGAAACTCGGCGGCGTGCCGGGCGTAGTATTCGCAGACCCACGCGCACTTGTCGATTTCGGCTTCGGCCTGAGCGATGGGCTTGCCCATCTCTTCGGTCATCAGCCGCGCGAGCTGTTCTCGGTCGTCCCGCAATAGTCCCGCCGTGCGAGCCAGATGCGGCGCTCGGTCCTGGATCCCCCGCGCACGCCAGATGCGAAAGGCGTGGTCCACTGAAGTCAGCCGCGCCTCGAGTTGCTCGGCCGTATGCTCCGGGTACTCCCGCAGCGGTTCCTCAGTCGCGGGATTGACGGGTCTCATGGCTCCACCGCATCCCCGTCGTTCGGCGACTGGCCGTTCGGCGACTGGCCGTCCTCATCGCGGAGATCCTCCCGCGCCTCGTCGTAGGACTGCCGCAGGTCCTCCCACGCCGCCTCCAGTTCGCGGCGGGCTTCGGCGGCCTCTTCGCCGCTCGCCTGCTTCCACTCGTCGAACTTCCGCGCCACGGCCTCCCGCTCGTCGCGCAGGTCCGCCATGCGTTCGTTCCACTCCTGCCGCGCTTCGGACCCGAGTCGTGCAGCCCGTTCGTCGAGGTCCTTAAGCTCGACCTCGAGGTCGGCGAAACCCTCCTCGAGCGTCTGCCCGAACTCTTCCGCCGTCTGGCTGATGTAGCGGCCGGTTTGGCGGGCGGTGTCGGAAATGTCTTCGCGGGTCTGTTCGGCCTCCGGTGAGTCGCCGCAGCCGGACCAGACCAGTCCGAGAAGCGCGAGCGTCAGCAGGCATCGGCGTGTGAGATTCATCACTCGGTCCCCCGGTTGAGAACGTGGCGGGCGGGAGGAGGGCAGCGCCTTCGACGGCGCAACCGTCGACATGCGCAGCCCGCGAATGGCGCGCCACGGCAACACACGACGATTCACGCCCCACGCTGGGGGGAAACGTCCACGCAATCGGGAGCCGAGCGGGGGCGAGACGGGCCCCGACCAGCAAACGAACCTGCGCGGGCATCGACCAGCATGGACGCCAAATGGCCGCGTCGAAGGTCAGATTTGAACAGGAGCAAACGAAGGAAACGGAGCAGAATGGCCTGGAATAACTCGATGCCGAGCCTTCGTTATCTCCGTTGCCTTCTGTTCACTTTGGTTGCGGCCGAGCAAATTACTCCGGCTTCGCGAACAGCTTGTCGTCGACATCGCCCAGTTCGAACTCCGAGTTCTCCGCCTCGACGAACTTCTTGCCGTCGCGATGCAGCGTCACCTTCTTCGGCACCTGCAGGCCTTCGACCTTGTGGTAGTCGGCATAGAAGACCTCTTCGGTGACTTCCTTGCCGTCCTGCTCCTGGCTCTTCACGACGTATTCGGACTTGGCCGGCAAATGCGTCTCTTTGTCGAAGTAGAGCTTCACGTCGCGGTGGCCTTCGCTCGAAACCTTCACGCCCACGGTTGGTTTACCGTCGACCTCAACGCCGTCGATGACCGACAGCTTGTACGTCTTCTCTTCCAGCGGCAACAGCGTGGTGATGTAACTGGAGTGCAGCTCTTCCTTCTGCTCGGCGAGCTGCTCGGCCGTCATCTCCTGCAGGTTGTCCTGGCTCTTGATCCATCCCTGGTCGCCGTTGACCACGATCGTGAAGATCTCCGAGATTTCCATGCGGAAGCGGCTGGGCCACTCGACGGCATATTCGCCGGTGTAGGGGACGCCGTCTTCGCCCGTACCGAAATACGTCCCCTTCTCCTTCCAGGTGCCCGCCTTCTGCTTCTTGAGGGCCTCGGGGCCGCCCAAGGCCTCGATCGCCTGCCCGACGATCGCCCGCGCGTCGTCGGCCTGGCCGGCCGCGGCCCCGCGGTGAGACACGACCAGCAGCGACACGGCCACCGTAACGAGCATTGACTTGCGCATGGTGAAAACTCCCGGGTGTGTGATGTACGGCTTTGCCGGACGCCGGAAGTGTGCCGCGCCGCACTCCGCGAAGCAAGCGTGCAAGGGTGCCACTTTCCTCGCTTGGTAGGCTTCGCCATAATCGAATTCGGCAGGCTCTGCGTTTAGCCGCGACTCGCCAGAAGAACGCGGGCGCAGATGGTTGGGTGGCACTGGCAGCTCGCCTGCCAGTGCCGAGTGGTTCTGACGCAGCAATACTTCACGGAGCTTTCGCACACGTTTGAGCACTCGCACGGGATGGCGAGCATCCCGTGGCACCCGTGCGAGTCGCGGCTAAACGGGATAGACGCGAGGACGGTGGACGTGGATCTCGAAGCGCGGTACGAGTTT
The DNA here is from genome assembly GCA_019347905.1 of Planctomycetota bacterium. Classification (GTDB taxonomy): domain Bacteria; phylum Planctomycetota; class Planctomycetia; order Planctomycetales; family Planctomycetaceae; genus JAHWKJ01. The sequence goes on along the minus strand of JAHWKJ010000121.1, from coordinate 7,452 downwards.
CTCGAAAAGATCGGGGCGGGCAGCTTCGCCACCGTCTACCGCGCCCGCGACCGCGAGCTGGGTCGCGAGGTCGCCATCAAAGAGGTCCATCAGCAGTACCTCGATCAGGGCGGGCAGCTCGACCGCTACTGGCAGGAGGCTCAGCTTCTGGCGTCGCTGCAGCACCCCAATATCGTCACTATTTACGACGTCTACCGCGAACGCGGCTGGCTGATCCTGGAGCTGATGCAGGCCAACCTCGCCGACCGCATGGCCGGCCGGCAGATGGACCTGCGCGCCTTGCGCAGCACCCTCGCCCATGCACTGCGGGCGCTCAAGTACCTGCACGGCCGCGGCATCATCCACGGCGACATCAAGCTCTCGAACCTGATGATCGACCACCGCCGCCGGGTGAAGCTCGGCGACTTCGGCCTCGCGCGGCGGGTCAGCGACGAGGAAGGCAGCCTGCTGAAGGGCACCACCAGGTACATGGCCCCGGAGGTCGTCTCGCCGGAGTTCGGCGACATCGGCCCGGCCAGCGACCTGTATTCGCTGGGCTTTTGCGCCTACGAGCTGTTGTGCGGGCCGAACTTCGAGTCGCTGTTTCCGGGCTTGAGCGCCTTCGGCCGCAACAAGCAGGCCGCCTGGATGATGTGGCACGCCGCAGCCGACCGGCGGCTGCCGCCCATCCACAAAGTGCTCGAAGGCGTACCCGATGACATCGCCCGCGTGATCGAGCGGCTGATCGAGAAGGACCAGTCGCAGCGTTACGCCAGCGCCGACGAAGCGCTGTCTGATTTGAAGGTCGATCTCAAGCTGGTCAAGAGCGGCACAGCCGATGACGAGGTGCGTGACGACGACGATCCGGCCCGGCGGAAGCGGCTGCTGATCGCCGGCGGAGCATTCGCCGCGTCGCTGATCATGTGCCTCGTGCTGTTGTTTCTCCCGGGCGGGTCCACGGAAACAAAAGAGCCGAAGAGCTTCGTCCGCCTCGTGAGCGAGGTCCACGCAGACGAGAACCGCCTCAAGGTCGAAGACCTGGACCGCAGCTTCGCACAAAACCTGGCGCTGGGTGAGACGCCGCGCATCTTCCTCGTGAACACCGGCCGCAACATCACCATCGACGAGCTGCAGCCTGGCGACCAGATCGAAGTCGAACGCGCGACCGACGAAGCCGGCCGCCGCGTGCTGAAGATTCGCGCCGCACGGCCGGTGCCCAATCGCGGCCGCATTAAGAGCATCGACCGCCAGGCGCGGACGGTCGTCGTCGGCGTGGAAGACGGTGAAAGCCGCGACGACCTCAAGCTTCAGGTGCCCCAGCGCGCCCAAATCGCCGTCAACGGCGAGCTGTCGGAGCTGAGGCAGCTCGAAGAAGGTGATCCTGTCGAGCTGACGCACGTCGCCAACGTGGAAGAGCGAGACGAGCGGATTCTGGTGCGGCTGTCGGTGCAGCGGCTCACCAGCGGAGACGGCTACGTGACGGCGGTTGATGCCGTCGATCGCCGCCTGACAGTGAATACCGGCCGCGGCCAGATGGCCGACGCAAAGATGCTCCCGGTGGCCGAGGACGCGCGCATCCGGCTGGGCGAGCAGGAACTGAAGCTGGAAGATCTGGAAGCGAACGACCGCATTAGATTCCGCTATGACATCGTCATCCGGGAGATCGACGTCACGCGTGGCGAACGCGTGGCCGGCGTCGTGCGTGAAGTCCGCGTCGGCCCGAGAGAGCTGCGCGTGGGGACGGCCGACGCCGGCGAAATCGTCTTCACTGTCGCGGATGATGCGGAGGTGACAATCCACCATGCCGGGCCAGTCTTCGAGCCGCTGCGGAAGTCGGCCGGCGACGACATGACCCGGGCGGACCTGGCCGCCCTGCGAGCCACCGACATGGTGGACATCACCGCGGGCGGAAAGTCCGGGGATGAGCGGCGGCCCGCGCTGGCCGTCACGGCGAGGCGGCCGCCGCGGCACGACCGGCGGGCGATCGTGATCGGCGTCGATGCCTACGAGGATCAGAGCCTCTCGCGGCTGCCCCACGCCGTCGACGATGCTCAGCTCGTCCGCGACGCGCTCGTCATCCGCTACGCCTGCGATCCCGGCTTTCTGAAGCTGCTCGCGGATCGGCCGCGCGACGAGCTTCAGCCGCAGATTGAAGAGGCGCTCCGGCAGGTCAACCGCCAGACGCAGGTGATCGTCTACGTCAACTGCCACGCGTATCTCGGGGATGACGGCCGCCCCTACCTTGCCGGCCGCCGCTTCGACTGGGATCGCACGGCCGAGACGGGCCTCGCGCTGGACTGGCTCCTCGAGCGGCTGGAAGCGTGCGATGCGGCCGATAAGCTGCTCCTGCTCGATGTGTGTCACAGCGGCACCGGCGGCGATCTGAAAACGCAGCCCTCCAGCGAAGAACTGCTCGGGCGGGCCAGGGCGCCGCTGCGAACAACTGCCGTCATCGCCAGTTGTGCTGAGGGCGAGCGCGGGCTGGTCTGGCCGGAGAAGAAGCATGGCCTCTTCGGCTGGTTCGTGGCTCAGGGCTTCGGCGGCGAGGCCGACAGCAACCGCGACCTCTCGATCGCGCCCGCTGAATTGTTTGGGTATCTGAAGACCCGCATGGGGCAGACGGACATCGGCGGCCGACGTCAAACGCCGGTGCTCGTCGGAGGGTCGAGAGACAAGGGACAAGCGTCGAGGGTCAGAACCAGAGAAAACTCGAATGACGAAATTCGAATGTCGAAGGAATGACGAAGCCCGAGTGAGTCGCGGGTCGAGAGTCTTCGTCATTCGAGCTTCGGATTTCTTTCGTCATTCGGATTTCGACATTCGACATTTCATACTGCCGACTCTCGTCCCTCGACCCACCGATGTTCCGATTCGCCTTCCGTAATCTGCTGTCGCGCAAGACGCGCACGCTGCTCTCGCTGCTGGGCCTCACCGTGGCCATCATGGGGATGGTGGGGCTGTTCTCGGTTGCCGAGGGGCTGGACCAGCTCGTCAGCCGCACGTTCGACCGCATTCCGGGCCTGATCGCCATGCAGCCCGGCGCGCCGATCCCGCTGTTCTCGAAGCTCCCCGCCGAGTGGAAGGCTGAGCTGGAAGACATCGAAGGCGTTCGCACCGTCAATCCCGAGATCTGGGAGCGGGTGAACGTCATCGAAGGCAAGATGATCGTCAGCCCGCCGCGGTTCTTCTTCGGGACGGAGATCGCCTCGCGGCTGGCCCTCGAACGCGACCCTTACCGCGAAGACATCGTCAGCGGGCGCTTCCTGCGTCCGGACGACCGCGGCACCCTCAATTGCGTCATCAGCCGCCCCATCGCCGAGGAGTTCGGCTCGGATGTCGGCGACAAGCTGGAAGTCAACGGCCACGTGTTGAACATCGTGGGCATCTACGAGTGCGGTACGCTCCTCTTGGACGTGGCGATCATCCTCGACATCGGCGTGGTCCGCGAGCTGAACCGCTTCGACGACGACAGCGTTTCCGCGTTCTACATCGAGCAGACAGGCACCGTCGGCGACGACGAACTTGCCGAGCGGATCCACGACCAGTTCCGCGGACGACAGAGGGGCCCAGCACCCCTGTCGTTCAATCCGCTGGTGGAGGCGTTCCGCAGCCTCGACCGGCAGCTCAAGTCGGCCGCGCCGCCTGTGGCCGCGCCGCCAAAGCGTCGCCCGACCCGCCCGTCCGTCGACGGGACGAACGGCTGGGACGGGCCGCAGGTTTCACCGCCGAAGAAGAGCGAGCAGCCGTCGGCCATCGAAGTCCGCAGCTCGTCCGACTGGATGAACCAGTTCGACCGGCTGACGGCCGACCTCGACCTGGTACTGGCGATTCTGACCAGCATCGGCGTCACGATTGCCGTGCTCAGCATCCTCAACACGATGATGATGAGCGTCAGCGAGCGGATGATCGAGTTCGGCATCCTCAAGGCGAACGGCTGGTCGCGCGGCGATGTGCTCAAGCTGGTGATGCTGGAGAGCGGGCTGATCGGCATCGGCGGCGGCATGTTGGGCAGCGGACTGGGCTGGGCAGCCACGCACGCGCTCAACGCGCGCTGGCCCGACCGGCTGCACCTGTTCGCCAGCCCGGGCCTGTTGGCGTTCGCCGTCGCCTTCAGCACGTTTGTCGGCGTGTTGGGCGGGTTTTATCCGGCGTGGTCCGCCATGCGGCTGATGCCCATGGACGCCATCCGACGCGGATAGGCCGTGTGCGTCTCGAAGCTCCGTCGTGTGGATTGAAATCCACACGACCCGCATGACATGCGCGATCAGCATGACCGGCGGGAATCTCCGGCGAACGCGGGCGATTGAACAAAACGCGGCTGCGGTCTTCGCCAGCGCTCGTGCCGATACATGCCGATGCGATGGGTTCCGCAGCGAAGAAAAGCCAGCGCGAGACCGCGTCTCCGCCGACCGCTTCCAAAGCGCGGGGCGCGCGCGTGGAGGAAGTGCGTCGTGGTTTGTTTCAGCCGCGCCGGCTGGCGGGACTGGCTGCGCTGCTTTTGATCGCGACTGCGGCGCCGGCGATTGTTCAGTGGCTGCCGAACCTGAGGGCGCTCGAACGCTATTCGTTTGACGCGAGCGCCATAGAACTGCAACCGCCCGTCCCCCGCTGGGTACCGCCCGCATTCGTCGAACAGGTGCTGTCCGGACCGGCATGGACGGAGAGACGCACGCTGCTCGACGAGACGCTCGCCCGCGACCTGTTCGCCGCCTTTCACAGGCACCCATGGGTGCACAGCGTCGAGCGCGTGCAACTGCGGGCCGACGGCCGCGTTACCATCGAACTGGAATTCCGGCGGCCCGTGGCGATTGTCGACGTGCAGGATGGCGTGTACCCCATCGATGCGGCCGGCATACTTCTGCCGCCGAACGATTTCTCGCCGGCCGATGCGCTCCGCCTGCCGCGCGTCGAAAATGTGCGCACGCTGCCGCAGGGGCCGGCCGGCATGGAGTGGGGCGATTCGGCGGTGTCGGCGGCGGCGCGGCTGGCGGCGGTGCTGCTGGAATCCGATCCGGACGGCGCCTCCTGGTGGACGCGCTGGAACCTGGCGACGATTCGCCTGCCGGACCGGCGACAGGCGCTCCTGTCGGGCGAAGACGCACTGCTCGAAGTCGCCACGTCCGGCGGTTCGCTCATTCTGTGGGGGCGTCCGCCCGGCTCGACGCATCCCGGCGAATTGACGGTCGAGCAGAAGCTGGGGCGGCTGCGGCAATACGTGCGCGACTTCGGCAGCTTCGACCGCCCGCAGGGTCCGTATGAGATCGACATCCGGCACTGGAACGAGATCTCCCGCCGCCCCCTGGCTGCCGGTGGACGTGTCGAACGTCGGTAGTGTGGATTTCAATCCACACGAGCCAAGCCTTGAGACGCGCTTGGAGCGCCGGCCGTGTGGATTGAAATCCACACTACGGAGGGGGACCGGCGGAGTGCCAGTCCACGTGGCGTCTTTCGCTGCATCCGCTGATGCTTCAAGCACTTGCGTCCCGCGGTTTGACCCGCGTCTCGGGCGCGAGCTAGAATCAATGTGGATCAATTGATGTGAACGTGACGATTGAATCAGCGTGTGGCTTGCGAATTGCTTGCTGCTGCCCAGCATTTTGTCGGTCACACGGAGCACTTTGTGAAGGAGAGGCGCTTCCGCCCGCGGTTGTGAAAGGGAGAGGCATGGCCCCCGTCGATACCAATCCGCAATCTCTCCGTCGGCTGTTCGCCGCACTCACCGAGACCACCTTCCAGGTCGAGTTGGGTGTGGCCGACCCGCCCATCATCGACTATCTGGCGGACCTGCTGGTCCGTTTCGTGCGGCTCGAGGCGATCTTCAAGATCCGCGACACGTCCGGCCGCCGCCTCGAAGAGGTGGCCGAGATGATGCTCGAAGCCCAGGAGCGGCAGGCGAACCCGCAGCGGGAGATCTACCGCCACATCGGCGACTTCACGCTGTTCTGGTCCGGAGTCTATCCGGAGGCCCTCCGGCGACTGCGTTCGGCGGATCGCAAGGACCACCTGCTCGATTACTGCCGCGAGGGCAAGCGCTCGTACTACCTCGCCAGCACCTTCGACGATGAGCCGTATCGCGAGGAGTCGCGCGTGCTGCGGCGGCTGAGCGAAGAGTTCGAGCTGTGCAGCTTCGGGCTGAACCGCGTGCGGCGGGAGTGGGAGAAGCTGCCGCATCAAGTGACGGCTGCGCCCTGGGACGCGGAGCAGAACTGAGGGCGGGGGGAAGGCAGGGTCGAAGGTCGAAAGGGTCGAAGGTCGAAAGAGCAGGAGGCGCTGTTCCACGTGGCGCTTTCCGTATGTGTCCGTTGCTGCTTCGATCTTTACCCATCTCCGCCGATCCCGATCCGGCCTTTTCGACCTTCGACCCTTGACCCCTGCCTTATGCGAATCACCAACGTCCGCGCGGTGCAGCCGATCGGTCCGGGTTCCCCTCCCGACTGGCGGACGAGCCTGGGGCAGATCCTCGTGGCGGTGGACACCGACCGCGGGCTGACCGGTTACGGCGTGGGCGGCGGAGGCGCGGCGGGCGTGCATGTCGTGCGAACCGTGCTGCGCGATGTTGTGCTCGGCCGCTCGCCGGAGCCGGTCGAATACCTGTGGCAGTCGATGTACCACGCTACGCTGCCCTTCGGACAGAAGGGTCTGGCGATCATGGCGCAAAGCGGCGTGGACCTCGCGCTGTGGGATTTGCGGGGCAAGGCCGCCGGATTGCCCGTCGTCGAAATCCTCGGTGGCCGCGGCGGTGCGAGCGTGCCGGTGTACGTCACGGTCTGGGACGGCGTGACGCCGGAGCAGGCCTCAGCGCATCGCGCGTTCAAGCTCCATGTCGAGCAGCCGGCTGGACGTGACGCGGCCGACGGTGTCGCCGCCGCCGTCACGCAGGCCCGCCGCGCTGTCGGCGATGATGCACTGCTGATGGTTGACGCATGGATGCGCTGGGACGTCGAGACGACGCTGGCCGTCGCCGAGCGGATCGCACCCTTCGGCATCGAATGGATCGAAGAGCCGCTGCCGCCCGACGATCTCGCCGGCTACGCCCGCCTCGCGGAGGAATGTCCGCTGCCGATCGCGGGCGGCGAGCATGAGTTCACGGCGGCGGGCTTTGCGCCGCTGATCGAAGGCCGGCTCCATCAGGTGTTGCAGCCGGATGTCTCGTGGTGCGGCGGGCTGACGGAACTGCTGAAGATCTACGCGGCGGCGCAGCGCGCAGGTCTGCGGGTGTGTCCGCACCGAGGCGCCGAGATCTGGGCCTTGCATGCGGTGGCGGCACTCGATGACCAGCCGCTCGCGGAGTCGGGCCGGCCGTGGATGACGTGGATCGGCGGCCAGCCGGCAATCTCGGAAGGTTCGATCAAGGTCCCCGAGGCACCGGGCCTCGGTGTGCATTTCGACGAAGACGCGTTACCCGGCGTCACCGATCCGGCCGCGTGGCAGGCAAAGTAGACCGATCGCTCCGCGGCCGGACAAATCGGGTCG
>JAHWKJ010000656.1 GCA_019347905.1 Planctomycetota bacterium | reverse complement strand
TACTCGGCCCTGCAGGAGCCGTGGGACGGGCCGGCCTCGATCTCGTTCACCGACGGCAAGTACATCGGGGCCGTCCTCGACCGCAACGGTCTGCGGCCCAGCCGCTATTACGTTACGCACGACGACAAGGTGGTGATGGCCAGCGAGGTGGGCGTCCTGGCCGTCGAGCCGGAGAACGTGAAGCTCAAGGGCCGCCTGCAGCCGGGCAAGATGTTCCTGGTCGACTTCGAGGCCGGCCGCATCATCGACGACGAAGAGCTGAAGCGGGACGTCGCCACGCGGCGGCCGTACGCCGAGTGGCTGCGGAACCAGCGGCTGGAGCTGAAGGAACTGGTCGAGAGTCGGAATGCAGCGGTCAGCGGTCAGCGGTCAGCGGTCAGCGGACCCTCAACCCTTAACCCTCAACCCTCAACCTCCGCCTCAACCCTCCTTGCGCAAATGCAGGCGTTTGGTTACACGATCGAAACCCTGCAGTTCATGCTCATTCCGCTGATCAATGTCGAGAAAGACCCCATCGGCTCAATGGGCGACGATGCGGCGCTGGCGTGCCTCAGCGATCAGCCGCGGATGCTTTACGACTACTTCAAGCAACTCTTCGCCCAGGTGACGAACCCCGCGATCGACTCGATCCGCGAGGAAGTCATCATGTCGCTGGAGTGCTACATCGGCCCGGAAGGCAATCTCCTCGATACGACGGAGGAGCAGTGCCACCGCCTGCTGGTGCCGCACCCGATCCTCACGAACGAAGAGCTGGCGGCGATCCGCGAACTCGACTATCGCGGCTGGAAGACGAAGACGATCGATACCACGTTCGAGCGCCCGCACGTCATCGAAGTAAGCCAGGCGAGCGGGGGGCGTCAGCCCCCCGATTCCTCCAGAAACACAGCCACCCCGTCTGAAGATTCGTCCGGGAAGGGTATGGCCTCCAGATCCGAACGCATCGGGGGGCTGACGCCCCCCGCTCGCCTTGCGGGCGATTGCGTGCGCGCGGCGCTGGATCGCATCTGCGACGAGGCGCGGCGGGCGATTCGCGACGGGTACAGCCTGATCGTGCTCTCGGACCGCGGTATCGGGCCGGACCGCGTGCCGCTGCCGTCACTCCTGGCCTGCGGGGCCGTGCATCACCACCTCGTCAAGCACGAGGAGCGGACGCGGATCGGCATCGTCCTCGAAAGCGGCGAGGCCCGCGAAGTCCATCACCACTGCCTGCTGACGGGCTACGGGGCCGACGCCATCAACCCGTACATCGCGTTCGAGGCCCTCAAGCAGACGCGCGAAGACGGCATCATCGGCCCGGAATGGACCGACGAGAAAATCGTGGCCGCGTACCGGCTCGGCGTGGCCAACGGAATGCTCAAGGTGATGGCCAAGATGGGTATCTCCACGCTGCAGAGCTACAAGGGCGCGCAAATCTTCGAGGCGGTGGGCTTGGGCAGCGACGTCATCGACCGCGCTTTCGTCGCCACGGCCAGCCGCTTGAAGGGCGTCGATCTCGACTTGATCGCCGAGGAATCCGTCCGCCGCCACGCGATGGGCTATCCGCCGCGCGAGCAGAACCGCCTCCCCGTGCTGCCCAACCCGGGGCAGTTCCACTGGCGGAAGGGCGGCGAGAAGCACGCTTGGAACCCGCACACCATTGCCGAGATTCAGGCGGCCGCCCGCACTGGCGATCGCGACGCGTACCGCCGCTTCTCGAAGCTGGTCAACGAAATCGCCGTCCGCGAGTGCCACTTGCGCGGTCTGCTCAAGTTCAAGAAGGCTCCGGGCGCTGACGCTTCCGGCTCGGGGGTGCCGCTCGACGAGGTCGAGCCGGTCACCGAAATCGTGAAGCGCTTCTGCACCGGCGCGATGAGCTTCGGCTCGATCTCCGCCGAAGCTCACGAAACGCTGGCCGTCGCCATGAACCGCCTCGGCGGCAAGAGCAACACCGGTGAAGGCGGCGAAGACTACAACCGCTTCAAGCCGCTCGATAATGGCGACAGCAAGCGCTCGGCCATCAAGCAGGTCGCGTCCGGCCGCTTCGGCGTCACGAGCTGGTACCTGACCAATGCCGACGAATTGCAGATCAAGATCGCCCAGGGAGCCAAGCCCGGCGAAGGCGGCGAACTGCCCGGACACAAGGTCGACAAGATCATCGCGGCCACGCGGCACTCGACGCCCGGCGTGGGTCTCATTTCGCCGCCGCCGCACCACGACATCTATTCGATCGAGGACCTCGCCCAGCTCATCTTCGATTTGAAGAACGCCAACCCGTCGGCCCGCATCAGCGTGAAGCTGGTGTCGGAAGTGGGCGTGGGCACCATTGCCGCCGGCGTCGCCAAGGGGCACGCGGACAACATCCTGATCTCCGGCAGCGAGGGCGGCACGGGCGCTTCGCCGCTGACGAGCATCAAGCACGCCGGCCTGCCGTGGGAGCTGGGCATCGCCGAGACGCACCAGACGCTGGTGATGAACGATCTGCGCAGCCGCGTCCGCCTGCAGACCGACGGCCAACTCAAGACCGGCCGCGACGTGGTCATCGCCGCGCTGTTGGGGGCCGAGGAGTACGGCTTCGCGACGGCGCCGCTGATCGCCGTCGGCTGCATCATGATGCGCAAGTGCCACCTCAACACGTGCCCCGTCGGCATCGCCACGCAGGATCCCGACCTGCGGAAGCTGTTCAAGGGCCTGCCCGATCACGTGGTGAACTACTTCTGGATGGTCGCCGAGGAGACGCGGCAGATCATGGCCGAGCTCGGCTTCCGCACGATCAACGAGATGCTCGGCCGCTGTGACGTGCTCGAAATCGACGCCGCCGTCGAGCACTGGAAGGCGCGCGGCCTCGACCTCACGCCGGTCCTCACGCCGGCCGCCAGGCCGCACGAGGGCGTCGGCACGTACTGCTCCCGCTCGCAGAACCACGGCCTCGAAGAGGTGCTCGACAACAAGCTGATCCAGAAGGCGTGGGTGGCCATCAACGAGGGCCGGCCCGTCCGCTTCGACATGCACATCGAGAACATCGACCGCGCCTTCGGCACGATGCTCAGCCACGAAATCTCGGAGCACTGGGGGGCCGAGGGACTGCCGGACGACACGATCCACATCAGCGCGCAGGGCTCCGCCGGCCAGAGCCTGGGAGCGTGGCTGGCGCACGGCGTCACGATCGAGCTGGAAGGCGACGCCAACGATTATGTCGGCAAAGGCCTCTCGGGCGGCCGCATC
>JAHWKJ010000120.1 GCA_019347905.1 Planctomycetota bacterium | reverse complement strand
CGCCTCGAGACGTACGGCCAGAACGCGACCGACTATCCGGGCCTGGTGACGGACGTGGGACGAGTCTTCCTGGGCATGGACCTCGGCTGCGCCCAGTGCCACGACCACCTGTTCATCGACGATTACAAGCAGGTCGACTTCCAGGGTCTGTACGGGTTCTTCAAGCAGGTCTCGATTCGTGGCGGCGCCGGCTTCCCGGCCGTCAACGAGGGGCTGACGAAGGAGAAGATCGAGTTCATCTCGGTGTTCGTGCAGGAGCCCAAGATGACCGGCCCGCGCCTTCCCGGCGGCGAGGAAATCGCCATCCCAATGTTCGAGAAGGGCCAGGAGTACGAACAACCGCCCGACCCGAAAACGAAGTCGCCGGGCATCCTGAAATTCAGGCCGTTGAAGGTTCTGGCCGAGAAACTGCCCGCCCACGACAACGCCGCCTTCGCGAGGAACTCGGCGAACCGCTTCTGGTTCCTCATGATGGGCCGCGGCCTTGTCGAGCCGCTCGACCAGCACCACAGCGACAACCCGCCCTCGCACCCGGAGCTGTTGGACCTGCTGGCCGCCGAGTTCGCGGCAAAGAGCTTCGACGTGAAGTGGCTGTTGCGCGAGCTGATGCTGAGCGAGACGTACCAGCGTTCGACGCTCGCTCCCGAAGGCGCCGATCCCGAGACCATCCCCGCCGAAAGCTACCGCGTCGCCTTGGAGCGGCGGCTTTCGGCCGAACAGCTTCTGGAAGCGATGCTGATCGCCACCGGCAACCGCAGCCGGCTTGCCGGCGATCCCGCAGCCGAGTCGAAGGAACTAACGGCCCTGCGCGAACTGTTCGTCAAACACTTCGGCAACGCCCCCAAAGAGCCGGAAGAGCGCTTCGCCCCATCTCTGGAGTCAGCCCTGTTCGTGATGAACAACGACGCCGTACTGAGCCTCGTCCAGCCGAAGGAAGGCAATCTCGTCGATCGTCTGTCGAAGCAGCCCGATCCAAAGCAGATCGCCGAGGAGCTCTATCTGGCAATCCTGACTCGCCTGCCGACCGACGAAGAACGGACGGAAGTGGAATCCCACCTCGCCGCCGGTTCCACCGACCGCACAAAGGCCCTGGCTCAACTAGCCTGGGCGCTTCTGGCATCGACCGAGTTCTGCGTGCAGCACTGAATGGAAACATTGAGCGGAATCATGGCGACTGACACCGCAACCACAAGCGCCGCTTTCGACGCCACCGCACGGCCGCGTCCGCCGGCGGATCGTGACGCCGTGCGCCCGCTCGTCACCGGCGACCGACTCACCCGCGCCGAATTCGAGCGGCGATATGCCGCAATGCCGCACGTCAAGAAAGCAGAGTTGATCGAGGGCGTGGTTTACATGTCGACTGCGGTTTCATTCGAGGACCATGGCGCACCTCATGCCGAGTTAGTCGCCTGGCTGGGGATGTACGAAGCATACACGGCGGGAGTCGGGCTTGGCGACAACTGCACGGTTCGTCTGGATCTCGACAACGAGCCGCAGCCGGATGCATTGTTGTTGATCCTTCCGGACCAGGGCGGTCAAGCGAAGATCATCGATGGCTTCATTGAAGGCGCCCCCGAACTGGCGGCCGAAGTGACCGCCTCCACCGCCAGCTACGACCTGCACGACAAGCTGACGGCCTACCGCCGCAACGGCGTCCTGGAGTACATCGTGTGGCGCGTCTGGGACGAGGCGATCGACTGGTTCCTCCTGCAGGAGGGATGCTACGATCGTCTCGAACCGGCAGAGGACGGGATTCTTCGCAGCCGCGTCTTTCCGGGACTATGGCTCGACGCGCAAGCGCTTAGTCGAGGCGACATGCCGCGTGTGCTCGACGTCCTGCACAATGGAATGAAGGACGCTACGCATGCCGAGTTCGTGCAGCACTTGCGGGAGCATCGCGAGCGGCAGTGATTTTTTTCGCCCCGACCGCGGGCGACCCAACGATGGAGACCGACGATTGTGACATCACATCACTCACACCTCTGCACCCCTTGGGAACATCGCCTCTCGCGCCGGCAGTGGCTAGGCACGGCCGCGGGGGCGACGGCCGGTGCGCTGGGTTTCGGCGGGCTGCTTTCGCCGGCGGTGGGCGAGGAGATCGCTAAGAGCGACAAGCAGGTGCTCTTCATGTGGATCGACGGCGGGATGAGCCAGCTCGAAAGCTGGGATCCCAAGCCCAACACGCGATTCGGCGGGCCGTTCCGCGCGATCCCCACCTCGCTGCCCGGCGTGCACTTCAGCGAGCTTCTGCCGCGGACGGCGAAGCTCGCCCACAAGCTGTCGGTCATCCGCAGCCTGCACACGCAGGACAACTCGCATTCGGCCGGCGTGGCCCGTATCCAGCGGGGCGACCCCAAAGACCGCGGCGTCACGTACCCCTTCTTTGGCTCGGCCGTGGCGAAGCTGATGGGGCCGGGTGACAGCAAGCTCCCGCCCTATGTGTGGGTCAAGCCCGGCAGCGGTGGGTTCATTCATCAGGACGCGGGGTTCCTCGGTCCGAAATACGGCTCGCTGGCCTTCGGCGACGGCCAGCCGCCGGCGAACTTCGTGCGGCCGGATTCCATCGGCGACGAGGAAGACGAGCTGCAGCACAAGCTGCGCGAAGCGGCCAACAAGCGCTACGCCAGCCGCCGCCGCGCGGAGAACAACGAAGCCAATGCCTACGTCTTCGACATGGCCCGACGGCTGATGGACCGCCGCGAGCTGTTCGACACGAGCCAGCTCGATCCGAAGGACGTCGAGCGGTACGGCTCGCACCTCCTGGGGCAGCACACGCTCATGGGCCGGCGGATGCTCGAAGCCGGCGTGCGGTTCGTGAAGGTCAACAGCTACGGCTGGGACACGCACGGCGACAACTTCGACGGCCACCTGAGCCTGATGGCGAAGTTCGACGCGGCGTTCTCCTCGCTGGTGGAAGATCTCGACGAGCGCGGCATGCTCGACCGCGTGCTGGTGATCGCCATGTCGGAGTTCGGCCGCACGCCGCGGATCAACGGAGCCGTCGGCCGCGACCACTGGCCCGAGGCGTGGTCGCTGGCGATGGCCGGCACGGGTTTGAAGCCGGGCGTCGTCGTCGGCAAGACGAATGCCGAAGGCACGTTCGTCGAGGGCGACGAGCACGACATCGGCCACATGTTCCACACCTGGTTCCGCGCGCTGGGTGTCGACCCCCATAAGACCGAATACGACAACGGCGGCCAGCCGCTGCCCATCGCGCACGACGATTGTCACGCCGTCAAAGAATTGCTCGCCTGAACGGAGACCCTGCACGTGGAAGACGCGAAGATTCTCAAGGAAAAATACGAACCGAAGCAGTCGCTCGTCGTCGGCCCGGATTTCCAGGTGACGGCAGCGCGGTTCAGTCCCTGCGGCCGATTTCTGATCGGCGCCGGCTTTGATGCGAAGCTGCACCGCTGGCGCGTCCCCGAGGCCGCACCGGCCGAACCTGCGGCGGCCGAGGCAGAGAAGAACCCGGACAAGAACGCGCAGCAGCCGACGCTCGAAGCGCTCGCGCCGATTGCCGGCCACAACGGCTGGGTCACCTCACTGGCATTCCATCCGGACCGCGAGCGGTTGTTCAGCGTCGATTCGTGGGGGCGGCTCGCCTGCTGGAAATACGCCGACGAAGCGCCGCAACCCTTGTGGCAGGTCGAGGCGGCGCACGCAGGCTTCATCCGCGACGTCGCCGTCAGTCCCGATGGATCGAAACTGGCGAGCTGCGGCCGCGATGGTTTCATCCGGCTGTGGGCGACAGCCGATGGAGCAAAACAGGCTGAACTGGCGGGCCACAACGAAGACGTACACTCCGTCCGCTTCCATCCGGCGGAGGCCGCGCTCGTCTCAGGCGACCTGAAGGGAGCGGTCATTCACTGGGACCTTTCGACTGGCAAATTGGCGCGGCGCTTCGATGCCGCGGAGCTCTACGCCCTCAGCCGCGACCAGGAAGTCGGCGGAGCCAAGTGCCTGCGGTTCAGTCCCGACGGAATGACGCTGGCCGCGGCCGGCACTCGTCCGAAGAATGGTGGGACGGTGCAGGGCACGCCGCTCCTCGTGCTGTTCGACTGGAAGACGGGCCAGGTCGCAAAGAAGCTGGAGTTCGGCGCCACCAGCGACGTGTACGTCTTCGACCTGGAGTTCCACCCGGCCGGGTTCCTGATGGTCGTCACCTGCGGCGGTCCGGGGAATGGCAAGTTTCTCTACCAGCGGATCGACGACAAGGAACCCTTCTTCGTGACCACGCAGATGGCGAACTGCCAGTCGCTCAGCGTCCACCCCGACGGCCGGCGGATCGCCGTTGCCGCGACCAATCGCGGCAGCAACGGCAACGGCCGCCCGCTCGACAAGGACGGGAATTATCTCGGCAACACCTCGCCGATCCACGTGTTCGAGATGGCGAATGCGTGATCGCGGTGAATTTGTAGCGACGCACGCAGGAACGTCACGGATGCCGACCGACGAAACAATACTTATCCGGGCCGTTGTGTTCGATCTCGACGGCCTGATGTTCAACACGGAAGACATCTTCAACCAGACCGGGCGCGAGTTGCTCCGCCGCCGCGGGCACGAGATGACGCCGTGGCTGTTGCACCGCATGATGGGCCGCCGGGCGCCGGAGGCGTTTCAGGTGCTCGTCGATCACCTGGGCCTTTCGGAAACGGTCGAGGAACTGCTCACAGAGTCCAAAGAGATCTTCGATGCCATTAAGGCCACGTACCTGGCGCCCATGCCCGGGTTGTTCGATGTGCTCGGCATTCTCGAACGGCGTCGGCTCCCGACCGGCGTCGCCACCTCGTCGCCGCGGCGCTACCTCGAGGAGATCCTGCGGCAGTTCGAGTTGCTGGAGCGATTCCACCTGACGCTGACGGCCGAAGACGTCACGCACGGCAAGCCGCACCCCGAGATCTACCTGCAGGCAGCCGAGCGGCTGCGGGTGGCGCCCCGGGAGATGCTGGTCTTCGAGGACAGCGAAGCGGGCACGCGGTCGGCCGCGACGGCGGGGGCCGTCGTCGTGTCGGTGCCGCACCGGCACAGCGCCGATCAGGACTTCAGCGTCGCCACGCACATCGCGGCGAGCCTGAACGACCCGCTGGTGCTGCAGCTACTCGCGTGAAGGGGGTTCGCTATGCGAAGGGGTCAGACCCCTTTGCGGATGAACGATTGAGAGCGAGTGCGAAGCAATGGTCCGCAAAGGGGTCTGACCCCGTACCTGGATCAAATCCCGCTGCCCTCTGCATGCGCATTGGGAAACCGCTGGTCCATGTCGAGCGACGGACGGTCGACTTCCGGCCGGCCGACAATCCGCGCGGGCACGCCCGCAACCGTCACGTGCGGCGGCACATCGTTGAGTACGACGCTTCCCGCCCCCACTTTGGCCCCTTCGCCGATCTCCACATTCCCCAGCACTTTCGCGCCCGCGCCGATCAGCACGCCGCGTCGGACCTTGGGATGGCGGTCGCCCGTCTCTTTACCGGTACCACCCAGCGTCACCTCGTGCAGCATCGAGACGTCGTCTTCGACGACGCTCGTCTCGCCGATGACCACACCCGTGCCATGATCGATGAGGATGCCCCGGCCCAGGCGCGCGGCAGGATGGATGTCCACGCCGAATACTTCCGAAATGCGACTTTGCAGGTGCAGCGCGAGTCCGCGGCGGCCGTCCTGCCATAACTGGTGGGCGATGCGGTACGACTGCAGGGCGTGAAATCCCTTGAAGTACAGGAACGGCTGCCAGTAGCCATGCGACGCCGGATCGCGCTCGCGCACCGCGCGCAAATCGGCCCGCACGGCGAGCGAGATGTCGAGGCCGTCAGTCAGCACGCCGTCGATCAACTCGCGGACGAGCATTGATGGCAAGCTCAGCGATTCCAGCTTGCCGGCCAGGTGAAAGCTGAGCGCGTCTTCGAGCCGCTCGTGGTTGAGAATCGCTGCGTGCAGGTAGCTGCCGAGGATCGGCTCGCGATCGACCTCCGCCGTCACTTCGCGGCGGATCGCGGGCCAGAGATCGTCGTCGGTCGTGTCGTCGGCCGGCATAAGGCTGCCCGTGAGCGATGTTGAAGCCCATGGGTTCTGGCCCGCGGGCTTGGGGGGCGATTTTGATTATAGCGGCCAAGGCTCGACGGCGGGCGCTTCGGAGCGAAGGTTGACCCATGCGAGTGAGGCGATCTCGCCTGCGACGGTCCCAAACCACGGGTCGACCAGACCACAGCTTGCAGCCGATTCCAGCTTATTCACGGTCGGCGAAGTCGACTTGACCAGCACCAGCCGTTCGGCGGGCCAGCGGCGGGCGATCCATGCGGCAATCGAATCGCCGGTCACCTCCCAGCTTTCCGGCAGCGTCTGATCGGCCAGCGGTTCCTCCCGCTCGAGAAACTCCGCGACGCACACCACCGGTATCTCGCCCGCCCTCCAGGCGACGTGAGCGGCGGCGCGGTCCGAAAGCAGGCGACTATGCGGCAGAAGCGCGGCCACCAAGGCGGCGTTCAGCCCCATTGCCTGAATCGCGAGCCGGTGATCCCTCTCTTCTCCCTACCCTTGCAGACGGTCCCATTCGCGGACAACATCGGCCGCCGCCCCGCCGCCGACCACGACCAGCGGCCGCTCATCTTCCGGCCGCGACGCCAGCAGTCGCTCCAGCCGCTGCTCGAAGCCCGGCAGCGTGAGCAGGCTGCCCCCCAGTTTGTAAACCACGACCGTCATGGAAGATCCGCCGTTTGACACGAATCGCTAAGTACCTCGCGGCCGCCCGCTGCAAGAATTGCAACGCCTCTTGACCGCCGGCCGCACAACCGGAATAATCCCGACCCTTTTCGGCTGCCGATGAAGAAGACTGTCGATGAAGTTTCACCGGGATCGGAGGCGGCGGCAACGTCATGCGGCTGAATGGATTCTGCCCGTTTCGGCGACTGTTGGCGCGTGTGGTGGCTGACCCCAGGGCTGAATGGCGCGCGGCGGCGGCCTTCGCCATAGCCGTCGGTCTGGCCAGCGGCTGCGCTTCCCCCTACCGCGCGGACCAGGGCGCGCTGTTTGGCGGCCTGACCGGGGCCGGCGTCGGCGCGATCATCGGCGAAGCGCTCGACGAGCCGCTGGCCGGCGCCGCCATCGGCGGCGCCGTCGGCACACTGACGGGTGCGGCCGTCGGTTCGAGCCTCGACGAAATTGAAGCCCGCAACCGGGCCGAGATCGCGGCCCGTCTGGGCCGGCCGGTTCCCGCGGGTGCGGTGTCCACGATCGACGTCATCGCCATGAGCCAGGCCGGCGTCGACCAGCAGGTGATCATCAACCACATTCGCGCCCACGGCGTCGCGGGTCCGCTCTCGACGCAGCAATTGATCGAATTGAACACGAACGGCGTCAGCCCCGCCGTCATTCAGGCCATGCAGACCGCGCCGGCGCCGGGCTTCACGCAGCAAAGGGCTCCGGTCGTGGTGCACGAGCCGCCGCCGGTGATCATCGAACGGCACTATTACGACGATCCGTTCTGGCACGGTCCGCGGTTCCACCATCACCGCCACTGGCACTCGGGCCATCATCACCGCCCCCACGGGCACGATCGCGGCCGCGTCTCGTGGGGGATCTCGGTCCAACATTGAGCGCGCCGACGCCGTCGCGCGACAGAGCCGCAGCGTGTGCCTCGCGAAGTCGGTCGTGTGGATTGAAATCCACACTACGACGCATCGGCGCCGGCAGGGTCCTGCGGCTTCAAACCGTACTCGCTCCAGCGGCGGGTCACGAGGCGGCGGATCTCCTCGGACGCATCGAGCGCCGCCGGCCACGGGCGCGGATGCCCTTCCTCCGGCAGCTTGCGGGTCGCATCCAGACCGAGCTTGTGACCCATGCCGCACACGGGCGCCGCGTGATCGAACGCGTGCGTCGGTCCTTCGCAGAAGACGGCGTCGCGGCCGGGATGCGCGTGGGCGCCCACGTGGAACCAGACGGCGCCCTCATTGTGCACGTCCACTTCCGCATCGACGACGACCAGCAGCTTCATCGTCGCCAGCCGCTCCAGACCCCACAACGCATTGAGTACCTTTCGCGCCTGCCCCGCATAGCGTTTGCGAATGCTGACGAACGCCAGGTTGCGCCCCGCACCCGCGGGCGGCAGATGCAGATCGACCACCTCGGGCACCGCCAGCCGCACCAGGGGCAGGAACATCCGCTCGCACGCCCGCGCGATCCATGTCGTTTCGCTGGGCGGCTGCGCGTAAACGCGAATTGGAAACACCGGATTGGACCGGTGCGTGATCGCCGTCACCGACAGTGTCGGCGCGGGCGTCTCCAGTGAAAGGAACCCTGTGGGGAGCGCGGTCGGACCAGCCGGCTCGACGGGCTGCGTGGTGTCCACCAGTCCTTCGATGACGAGCTCCGCCCCGGCCGGCACCTCCAGCTCGACGCTGCGACAGCGCACGGTCTCGACGCTGCGCCCGCGCAACAGTCCCGCCAGCAGCCAGGGATCGGTGCGCGGTGGCAGCGGCGCTTCGGCCGCAAAGGCGAGGATGGGATCTCCGCCCACCACGACGCTGACGGGCATCTGCCGCCGTCGCCGCCGGTGCGACTCGAAATTCGCCCAGCCTCCGTCGTGCGCCGTCCAGTGCACGGCCAGCGTGTTGCGCCCGCGCACCGAGAGCGGGGCCAGCTCGACCGAGCGCAGCCCCTCGTCGGGATCGGCCGTCACGACCTGGCCCAGCGTGATGGCCGCGGCCGCTTCGCCCGGCCAGCAGTGGGGAATCGGCAGCTCGCCCAGGTTGACGTCCTGTCCCATCCGCACGACCTGCTGGCACACGCCCGTCTTGATGCTCCGCGGCGGCAGTCGCGCGAGTTGCGTCCATTGCGGCACCAGCCGCAGCGCCTGCGTCCACCCGTCGGGGATTTCGGCCCGTGTGAGCGAGGCAAGTTTGTCGCCGGCCGCCTCCAGCGACTCGACGCCGAGCGCCTTGAGCAGCCGCCGGCGACTGCCGAGCAGGTTGGCCACGACGGGCATGCTGCGTCCGGCGACGTTTTCGAAGAAGAGCGCCGGCCCGTCGCCCGTGCCTGCGTAGGATCGGGCGACGATTTCCGCCAGTTCGAACCGGGGATCGACCTCGACACGCACCCGCACCAGTTCGCCGTCATCCTCGACAGCATTGAGGAAGGTGGTCAGCGTGTCGTCACTCATCAGGCGCATGACATCCGCGAGGGGTCTCGGTCAGGCGTGAAGCTTCGCCAAGATCATCCGCGGATGCAACACCGCCGGTCGGCAGCCTCGGTGGCTGCTGGCGGTTCTGCGAGAGTCGGAGTTCATGCTTGCCCGAACGGAAGTCCGGACGGAGAATACCTGAGAGGAGCCGACGAATGCAGTTACTCTCGCACGATCAGATTGAGGCGGTGAAACGCGGTGAAGCGGTGCGCCTCTCGCTGCCCGAGACAGGGCCGGTGATCGTCCTGCGGGCCGACGCCCATGAAAGGCTCTGCCGGTCTTATGACGAGGGCGACTGGACGGAGGAGGAGCTTTCCCTGCTCGCAGCTCAAACTTTTAACGATGCCGACCGCCGGGCCCATTGAATGAACCGCGGGGATGTCATCGTGGACGATTGCCTCAAGGCGGCGATGTCGCTGCCGTAGCCTGCATCAGAGGCCGGCCGGCGAGCGATGGAAGGGCACGGTCCACGGCTCCAGCGGGGTGCCGGCGCGCTTGCGGTGTTTGCGTTCGGACCACTTCTCCCGGATGGCCGCGCAGCGCTGAGCGATCTCTTCCGGCGAGGGCGCATCGTCCGGCGGTGCGGATTCGCTGCTGATGGTGAGACGAGGAGCGAAAGGTTCGCTGTCGGTTCGCCGGCGATTCATCGGTGGCTTCCTCAGTGGCGGTCTCTGCCGGAACGGGTCAGTCACACGTTAGACGACCGAAGTCCCGCACCGTATCCGGCAAATTGGCAGAATCCCGCCCGGAAGGACCGGAAACGAACGCCGGGCCGGCCCCCACACGCGAAGCTCCACGCGTCTCAGCGTGCAGACGCAAATCATTGTTCGCCGTCGCCGCTTGCGAGTAGAATGGGCGACGAAAGGGGATGAGTTCCATGACCCGGATTACCATCGATCACCCGCTGCTGGAAGAGCTCCGGTCGGCAAGCGAAGTCATCCCGATCTTCGACCGGCGGCAATCTGATCGGGACGTTCAAACCAGTCCACGTTCCTCCCTACGATCCGGAATTGGTCCCGGATATCAGCGAGGAGGAACTCCGCGAGCGCGAGGGCGAGGGCGGCGGCTACACGACTGAAGAATTGCTGCGCAAGCTCCGGGAACTTTGATGTACCGGGTCAATTCACAACTCCGGAATGAGCGGAGCAACCACTATGCTCAAGATCGTTCGTCATCCCTTGCTGGCTGCGTTCGCGATCCTTCTGGCAGGGGCCCCGCCCGCGAAGTCACCGGCGGCCGAGCGTGACGGCAAGTTGCGCGCGCCGGCGAAGCTGGAAGTCGTCGCGTTCGACCGCGTCAGCGCGCGAGACGGGCGCTGGTCGGAACCCGAGACGTGGAAGCCGGAGGGCGTGCCGGCGGCCGGCGAGCGCGTCATGGTCAGCCCGCAGACTCGCGTGGTGTACGACGTCGAGAGCGAGGCGGCGATTCGGCTGGTGCAGGTCGCCGGCGTGCTCAGCTTCGCCCGCGACCGCAACACCGCGCTCAACGTCGGCATCCTGAAGGTCCAGAACTCGACCGACTGCTCCGAGAGCGGCTTCGCCTGCGATTTTCATTCGGTCAACGACGTTGGCGAGCCGCACGAACCGCCGGCGGGACCGCTGCCAGCCCTCGAAGTCGGCACGCTCGACGCGCCGATTCCCGCCGAATTCACGGCCCGCATCCGGCTGCATTTTCTCGAAGGCATGGATGCGAATGATGCCCCAGCGCTTTCGTGCTGCTCGGCGCGGCTCGATCTTCACGGCGCGCCAATGAGCCGCACGTGGGTCGATCTCGGTGCCGATGCACAGCCCGGCGACCGCACCGTCACGCTCTCGCAGGATGTGACCGGCTGGAAGACGGGCGACGAAGTGATCGTGACCGGGGCGAAGCGCAAGAGCCGCGGCCGCACCTTCCGCGGCCGCCCGGATTCTGTCACCACCGAAGAACGCCGCATCGTCCGCATTGAGGGAACGACCGTCGAACTCGATAAGCCGCTGGAGCACGAGCACTACGGCACGGGCGAGTTCCGCAGCGAAATCGCCAACCTCTCGCGGAACGTCATCATCGAAAGCGCCGATCCCGAGGGTGTCCGCGGGCACACGATCTACCACCGCTTCAGCAAGGGCAGCATCGGCTATGGCCGCTTCGCCCATCTGGGGAAGGAAGGCGTGCTGGGACGGTACGCGATCCACTTCCATCTGCTGGGCGACACCAACCGCGGCGGAAGCGTCGTCGGGGCCGCAATCGTCGATTCGCACAACCGCTGGATCACGATCCACGGCACGAACTACCTCGTGGTGCGCGACTGCGTCGGCTACCAAAGCGTGGGGCATGGCTTCTTCCTCGAAGACGGCACCGAGTGCTACAACGTGCTCGACCGCAACCTCGGCGTGCAGGCCTACCACGGCAAGCGGCTGCCGGGTCAGGTGCTGCCGTTCGATCCCAACGACGCGGCCGCCTTCTGGTGGGCCAACGGCCGCAATGCCCTCGTGCGCAACGTCAGTTGCGAGAACGACGAGTACGGCTACCGCTACGACATGCAGCACAGCCGCTACTTCGACTCGCGGCTGATGATCGCCTCCACCGACGGTCGGCAGCAGCTCGTCGACGTCCGCACCGTGCCGCTGTGGCGGTTCGAAGACAACGAAGCCCACACCGAAGGCTTCTACGGCGTGGTCATCGCCGCCAACGGCAACCAGCAGCCGGACACCTCAATCCGCGATGAGGGGACGCTGGAACGCATCCGCGGCATCGACTGGACGGGGCCGGACACGAACCACCCGCACGTCATCCGCAACCTGGCCATCTGGGAATCGCATTACGCGATGCGGCCGCACAGTCCCTCAATGCTGATGGAGAACGTCCGCATCGACCGGGCCGCTTATGGCATTTACCGCCCGGCCTTCGAGAACCACGTCTACCGCAACCTGCACATCTCGCGCGTCGCGGCCGAGCCGTTCAATCGCGGCATGGACGACGCCAGCGCCCAGGTCGGCCGCAT
The DNA here is from genome assembly GCA_019347905.1 of Planctomycetota bacterium. Taxonomy (GTDB): domain Bacteria; phylum Planctomycetota; class Planctomycetia; order Planctomycetales; family Planctomycetaceae; genus JAHWKJ01. The sequence goes on along the minus strand of JAHWKJ010000120.1, from coordinate 815 downwards.
CACGGTGGACGGCCTCACGTTCGAGGACTTCAGCCCCTATGGTCTGGCCCTCGTGCAGATGACCGACAACGACCTGTCCGGAGAGGCCGCCTGCCACTTTCGCAATCTGGAGCTCGTCGACGTACATCCGCGGCGTGCCGTGTTCGACCGCGGCGGCGGGGCGAAGGCCGATCCCATTACTGAGACCGGAGTGCCGTACTTCATTCACGATCACTTCGGATCCGGCCGGCATGCGAAGATCGTCAGTACGAAGGCTGCCGACCTGCTCGCGGCCGGCGGCGAGTTTGGCGAGAGCCGGCCGCTGACCGGCGAGGAATCGCGAATCGCTGAGGTGACGGGCGTCGAGTTCCCGCAGTTGCTGGACCCCATTGACGATCTGCCGCCCGCGACGGTGGTGACTTCGCTGTCGCCAGCCGTGCCCGTGAAGGCGGCGGACGGGGTGCTGATCGTCCGCGGCACGACCACCGAGAACTTCCGCACGAAAAAAGCGGTGGTTAATGGAGTCGAAGCCGCCAATCTCGACTACAATTACCACCTCTGGGAGGCCCGGCTGACGGACGTGAAGCCGGGGCGCCTGGAGATCGTCGCCCACTCGGAAGACGAAGCCGGCAACATCGAACAGGTCCCGCACCGGTTCACGGTGACGGTCGAGTGAGGCCGATGAAGGGTAGGGCGGATTTCAACCCGAGGGGACGCAGAGGCGCGAAGGCGCAAAGGTCTCGCAAAGGAACTGCGGTGGTCATCTTTTGCGACTTTTGAGCCTCTTCGCGGCAATCTGCACAATCCAGAATCTGAAAGGGGTAGGACTGGCGATG
>JAHWKJ010000119.1 GCA_019347905.1 Planctomycetota bacterium | reverse complement strand
AGCCTACGACGAAATCGTGGAATTCATCGCCCGCGGGTCCACTCCCGACGCGGTTGCCGGTTTCGAGCCGTCGCAGGAAACGAAGGATTATGTGGCCGATCTGATCCACAAGGAAAAGACGATCGGCTTGACTGCTGACGAAGCCTCGGAACTTGCACACTTTCTGCAGGCCGAGCACCTCATGCGGCTCGCCAAGGCCCGGATTCACGCCGCCCGCCGGTAAAGATCCTCGCGCGTCGGCGGGAGTTCGGCACGGCCCTTGGCGGCCCGTTTGCTGGCGACGACCTGGTAGATGCCCAGCGTGCCGTCGGCGAAGGCGAACGAGACCCCGGCGAGATACGCCACCCACAGCCGGTAGCGCTCCGGCCCCACCAGCGCGATCGCCTCTTCGCGCCGTTCGGACAGTCGCCGGCACCAGAAGCGCGTCGTCAGCCAGTAGTGCTCGCGCCAGTTCTCCACGTCGTGCACCTCGAACCGCGAGGCCTCCAGTGATTCGCAGGTGTGGCCGACATGGTCCAGTTCTCCGCCCGGGAAGATGTACCGCGCCATCAGCCGGTGCTCGGGCCGCATGCGGCGGAACCGCCGCCGCCTCTGCTTCGCGCGGCGGGTGATGCCGTGGTTCAGCAGAATCCCTCGGTCCCGCAACAGCGAATAGATCTTGCCGAAGTACGCCGGATAGTTGGCTATGCCCACGTGCTCGTACATGCCGATGCTGGCGATTTTGTCCCAGGTGCCTTCGAGCGTCGAGTAGTCGCGCAGCTCGACCGTCACGCGGTCCTCGAGGCCCAGGCGGCGGATCTTCTCCTGCGTGTAATCGAACTGCGTCTGCGACAGCGTCACGCCGTGCGCGTGTACGCCGTATCGGCTCGCCGCGTGGCAGATCAGCCCGCCCCAGCCGCAGCCGATGTCCAGCATCCGCTCGCCGGCCTTGAGCCGCAGCTTGCGGCAGATCATCTCCAGCTTGTCGCGCTGGGCCTGTTCGAGGGAGTTCTGCCAGTCGGTGAAGTACGCGCACGAGTACTGCATCTCGGGGTCGAGAAACAGCGCGTAGAAGTCATTCCCCAGGTCGTAATGGAACTGGATGAAGTCGAGGTTGTTGCGCTTCGACTGCACGCGGCCGGTTTCTTCACCGTCGAAAGCATGCTTCGCATCAGCCGATTCCGCCGGCGCAAACAGAAACGGCAGCGCGCTGCGGGCCAGCAGCAGCTTGCGGGCGGAGCGCAGCCGCGACTTCGCCCGGCCGACGCGAGCCACGTCGCCGAACTCGATGAGATCGCCGCCCTCGAAGCCAATGTGCCCGGCCGCATACTGCCGCACAACGTTCTCCAGCGTCGGCCGCCGCAAGAGCGAGCCGATCACCCCCGGCCCGGCGATCGACACGCACAGGTCCGGATGCACGTTCTTCCCCAGCGGCACCACCGACCCATTCCACAACCGCACCGACACCCGCGCATCGAACACCTCGGCCAGGTGCGAGAGTGCATTGCGAGCAGCGTTAAGCTGCCGCGCCGGCGAGTTCAGCCACGAAAGCATCTTGAGCATGGCGTTCCTTCCCTACAGCCGCACCGCCGCGACGCGAGCTGGTGAGATGTAGGACGGCTTTCCAAAGCCGTCCGTGATGGGGTCTGCATTCTGACGGCCTCGGAAGGCCATCGCACGGGTCCAGCGCGAAGCCCCGGCGCGGCGGGAGCGTAGTGGAAACGGAAGGCGACCTCAAGACGGACAACCGCGGAGCATCGTTCACCCATCTGGTGCATGTGCCGGGGCAAGTTGGCCAAGTTGGCAATTTGCACACCTGTAGCCGGAGGCCGAGTTGCCCCCCACCGAAGCAACGATTTCGCGCGCAGCCGTTCCCCCGACTCTCTAGACCTCCCCGCCGACCGCCGCCGCGAAGCAGCACGGCACCGCGCAGCCCGGACCAGTTTCGACTCCTCGCGGCTCATCATGCCTCCTCAACAGAGGGTCGAGTGGTTGCGCGCACGTGTGGGGCCACACTCGATTTGTGCCGCCACCTGGTCACCCCACCCAGGGCAAAAAGATCAGCACGCGAAAGTTCCTGTTTCGCGTGCCGAAAAATTCCCCGGCACGTCGCCTCAAAAGGTTTCTCTCCTCCATTCGCGCACCCGAGTCTGCGACTGCGGCGCGCAACCGCGGCCGCTTGGGTGAAGATGGTTTTACCGGAATCTCTCACACCAGAGGCGAAACATGCCCTCAATCGACTGCTGCCCGGACAACAAGTGGCCAACGAAACTGCATGCCGCCTGGGACATTGGATGTCATCAGACTGAATTCCCCTTGGTCTGGGATGAGTCACAGTCACAGTGGGTCAGCCACTGGAGCGGTGCCAGTCCCCTGACAGTCACGGCCTCAATCGGCTGCAATCCAACGACCGGTTCGCCGGAAATGACCGGCTCATGGTCCATGGACGATGGCGGCACATGCGTCGGGAACAATGCCGAGACGTATGAAATCGGCTTCTGCGAGCCGGAACTGCTGTCTTTTCAGATGAATGGTGAGCTGCCTCGGGCGTGTTGCGGCGACCCGCCCTGGCACGTCTTCGTCGAACTTATCATCGTCTCATCATCGGTGCTCGCAGCCGGCGTGCCTCCGAGGATCCCTCCGCGCTGCTCGTACTACCCGCCCGACGAGCGCGAATGCTGCCTCAGGCAGATCGCTTCGCCGGATCCCTGCGCAGGCGGCCGCTGTGCGCCACCGGTCTTCAGCCAGGGCCCGGTTCACTACGGCACCGGCGAGCTCGCACTCACGTCGACTGACATTGCCGCCGGTGGCTTCGGCGCTCCCTGGGGCCACACACGGAGCTTTGCCAGCCGCCTGTCTGTCAACGAGAGCCTCGGCAACGGGTTCAACTGGCAGGTGAAACAGTGGCCCTATCTGGTGATCGGTTACGACGGCCACGTGGCCGTGCTTGGCACGCCCAATGAGTCGCTCTGGTTTGACAAGGTCGACGGCAGCTACGTCCCGAGCTTCGGCAACATCAAGCAGACGTTCGTGCTCGACGACATCGCCAACGTCTACAAACTCACCGACCTCGACGGCACGGTCACTGAGTTCGATGTCCAGACCGGCAGCTTCCGCCGTCAAATTGATCCTGCCGGAAACGTGATGGAGGTCACCGCCGTCGGCCCCAACGGCTTCAACTTCACCGAGGTTCAGCGGAGCTACTCCGCCCCCGGAGGCAGCACGATCACCGAGCAGCTCCTGTACGAATACGGCAACGCCACGGGAGACGAATTGCTGTCGAGCGTCACGCTGCGTCGCAACGTCGACGGCGGCGCCTGGCAGAACGTCTCCCGGGCCCTCTACACGTACTACGGCGAGGGTGAAAGCTCCGGCAGCGAAGGCGATTTGAAGACCGTCACCACGCAGGGCTGGCAGAACGAGGCGTGGGCCAACACCGGCTCGAGCCATTACCGTTACTGGACCACGGCGGCCCAACAGCGGCTGCTCAAGTACGTGGTGGACCCCGCCGCCTACGCGCGAATGACGGCCGACAGCCTCGACCCTCTCACCGCCAGCGACAGCCAGATCGCCCTCTACGCTGACTATTACTTCGAGTTCGATTCCAGCAAACGCGTCACGAAGGAGACCATCCAGGCCGGCTCGCGAACCTTCCTGTTTTCGTATGCCGAAAGCAGCCATGCGGACGGCTACAACAGTTGGAAGTCCAAGACCACGGAAGCGCTCCCGGACGGCAGCCGCAACATCGTCTACTCCAACTTCGCCGGACAGCCGATGCTGAAGGTGTTCGAGTCCGGGACCGACCAATGGATCGAATTCTTCAAGTACAACGGCGACGCGCAGCTCGTGCTCTCCGCCGGCCCGTCCGCCGTCAGCGGCTACGACGAACAGTACGCCGACCTTCTGAACAATGTTTCGGGCAATTACCAGTACCTCCGCGATTCAGACGGTCTCATCCGCACGTACGAGTACCACTCCCAAAGCGGCTATCTCGCGGCCGAAAGAGTCCAGCACGGCGAGCTCGGTACGCCCATCCCCGTCCGCGGCACGGAGTATGTCTCGCACACCGATGGGGGACTCACCGTCTGGCTCCCCTCGAAGGAGATCCTCTATCCCGATGCGGCCGATCCGCTCAAGAAGATCGAAACCTCGTTCGCCTACACGTTCTACACCGGCACCGTCCAAATCCAGGAGAAGACGACGACGCTGCCCGTCGTGCCGGCTTCGCAGAACGGCTCGGGAGTGGCCGACACCCGTCGCGAATACTTCGACAGCCGCGGTCTCCTGAAGTGGATCATGGACGAACGCGGCTTCATCACACGGCTGAAGTACGACGTGCCGACAGGCGCTCTCCTGGAGCGCATCGACGACGTCGATGCCTCGCTCACCGGCGATGAACCAGCCGGCTGGACGACGCCCGCCGACGGCGGCCTGCACCTCGTCACCAATTTCGAGCACGACGATCACGGCCGCATCACGCAGGAGCTTGGTCCCGGGCACACCATCGACCTTGCCGGTACGGCTACCAACGTCCGCCGGGCCACGTGGCGCACGTACCACGACACCGCCGATGGAAACGAAGTCCGCACCGGCCACGGCTTCTACGACCCGGCGACATCGGCATACACGCTGATCAACCCGGTCACAATCACCAGGACCAGCAAGCAGGGCCACGTGCTGGAAGAGATCAGCGCCATCCGCAGTTCCACCGCCGGGCGGTTGCTCCCCTCCGACACGTTCGACCAGTCCAGCTACGTCCGCTGGACGACGCACCAGTACACCGACTGCTGCTTCCCCGCCTCCACACGTGTCTATCACACGATTCCCGCGACCGGCACAGGCGCCAGCGGCACCAACTACGGTGAGACGCAGTACGGCTACGACGCGCTGAAGCGCCGCAACCGCGTCGTCTCGCCCGGCGGCACAATCACGTGGACCGTCTTTTCAGCTTCCCCCCGTTCACAAGGGGCAGCCGGTGGGAGTCTGCCGCTCCGCATCTACATCGGCACCAACGACACCGGCGCCACCGAAACCGACCCCACCGGCGGCGGCGCGCCGGGCAACAACATGGTTCTCGTCACCGAGAATCAGTACGACAGCGGCCTCGCCGGTGGCGACGGCAATCTCACGCGGCAGACGCAGCACACAGACGCCACGACAAGCCGCGTCACTACGTTCCTCTACGACTGGCGCAACCGCCGCACCGACACCGACGGCGAACTCGACTTCTACGAAAAGGTCGCCTACGACAACCTCGATCGCGCCGTGAAGACGGAGCGCTTCGACACGACGGCCGCCGGCAATCTTGTGGCGCGGAGCGAAGCGAAGTATGACGACCGCGGCCGCGTCTATCAAAGGATCCGCCACGCTGTCGATCCCGCGACGGGCGCCGTCGGCAACGCACTCACCGACAACACCTGGTTCGACGCCGTCGGCAATGTGCTCAAGAGCCTGCCGGCCGGATCGAAGCTCTTCAAGAAGCACGTCTACGACGGCCTCGGCCGGGAGAAGGTACAGTCTGTCGGGTACGACCTCGATGAGACGACATACAGCGAGGCGGGAGACGTCACCGGCGATACGATCCTGGAGCAGGTCGAGAGCAGCTACGATGCCGCCGGCAATGTGGTTCAGACGACGACGCGGCAGCGCTACCACAACGCGACCGGCACGGGCGATCTGACCAGCCCCGCGGGCGCACAACCGAAGGCCCGCGTGACGTACATTGCTCATTACCACGATGCGCTGGGCCGGCAGATTGCCGCAGCCGACTACGGCACCAACGGCGGCAGCGTGCTCGCGCGCCCCGCAACGTCCCAGGCCGCTCGGATACCGTCCTCGTCGCGTCCACCGGATTCGACGCCGCCGGACAGGCTTTTCAGAGCGTGGATCCGACCGGCAAAGACGACCGGCAGGAGTTCGACGATCTCGGCCGGAGAACGAAGCTCGTCGAGAACTACATCGACGGCGACCCCGCCACCGGCGGCGCCGACGAAGACCGCATCACCCTCTGGACGTACACGCCCGACGGCCACGTTGCCACGATCACCGCCAGAAACCGCGACACCGGCGACCAGACCACGCGCTACGTCTACGGCACAACGCTGGCCGACTCGGACATCGCCCGCAGCGATTTGCTCCGGGCGGAGATCTATCCCGACTCCGATGACACGTCCAACCCGCTCGGCGACGGCTCCGACGCCGCCTACGACCGGATCGAATTCAAGTACAACCGGCAGGGCCAGCGAAAGGAGGTCAAGGACCAGAACGGCACGGTGCACGCCTACGATTACGACACGCTCGGCCGGCAGACGCAGGACCGGATTATGGTCCTGGGTTCGGGCGTGGACGGAGCCGTGCGCCGCATCGCGACGACCTACGAGGTCCGCGGCATGCGGGAGAAGATCACGAGCTACGACAGTCCCGTCGTCGGCCAGGGAAACGTGGTGAACGAGGTCCTGTTCGAGTACAATCCGTTCGGGCAGCTCGTGACCGAGTACCAGTCGCACAGCGGCGCCGTGAACACCACCACCACGCCCAAAGTGCAGTACGGCTACGCCGACGGCGCGGACAACCACGTTCGCCCGACGGCGCTGACCTACCCCAGCGGCCGCGCGCTCTCCTACGACTACGGCCCAGCCGGCGGCATGGATGACGCCGCGAGCCGCGTGCAGTCAGTCGAGGACGGCGCACTGGAACTGGCGAAGTACAGCTACCTCGGCCAGGCCACGTTCGTCGAGGTCGACTACACGGAGCCGGGCCTCCGCTACACGCTGATAGACCTCGCGCTGGCGGACGATCCAGACACCGGCGACATCTACACGGGCCTGGACCGCTTCGGCCGCGTGAAGGACTGCCGTTGGCGCAACTACGGCCTGGCGAGCGACGCCGAGCGCATCAAGTACGGCTACGACCGCGCCGGCAATCGTCTGTGGCGGGAAAACGTCGTCGCCGACGCCCACGCGGCCGATTTCGATGAGCTGTACGCCTACGACGGCCTGCACCGGCTCAAGGACTTCGACCGCGGCGACTTGAATGCGACCAAAGATGGCCTGACGACGCTGACGTTCGCCCAGGAGTGGTCGCTCGACCCGACCGGCAACTGGAGCGCCTTCCGCGAAGACGCCGACGGCAACACGGCCTGGGACCTCAACCAGAGCCGCACCGCGAACAAGGTCAACGAACTGTCGGATGTCAGCGAGACCGTCGGCCCGTCCTGGGTGACGCCCGTCTACGACCGCGCTGGCAACATGACCACCGTCCCCAAGCCAGCCGATCCCACGCAGGCCTTCACCTGCACGTTTGACGGCTGGAACCGCCTGGTGCGGATCGCCGAGGCCGGCACGACCGTGGCCGAATACGAGTACGACGGCGCCAAGCGCCGCTCGGTGAAGAAGGTCTACGCCGCCGGTCAGCTCGATGAGACGAGACATTTCTACTATTCCGCCCCCGACCGCTGGCAGGTGCTGGAAGAGCGGATCGACGCCGCAACGACAGCCGATCGCCAGTTCGTATGGGGCCTGCGGTACGTCGACGACCTGATCCTCCGCGACCGCGACACGAACTCCGACGGCACGTCCGACCAGCGGCTGTACGCGCTGCAGGACGGCAACTGGAACGTGGCGGCAGTCGCGGATAGCAGTGGGAGTGTGCAGGAGCGGTTTGCTTTTGACTCATATGGCACATCCGCCGTCCTGACTCCGGCATTCGTGGCGCGGATGCTTTCTTCCTTCGACTGGGAAAACCGCTTCGCCGGTTATCGGTATGACTCAGAGTGTGGGTTCTATTTGATCCGTCAGCGCAGCTACATTCCAGGTCTTGCGTGGCTGCAAAGAGACCCCCTCGGCTACGCAGATGCTCTGAACCTTTACGAATACGCGCACAATAACCCCGGCAAGTACAACGACCCGACCGGCGGCCCTCCTGTCATTGTCATAATCATCGTGGTGTGCGCCTTCCTCTGCGAACCACCGGAAGTGGGCGCTCCTGGCCCAGGCGACCAGATCGCACCGCATAACCCAGGTGACGTATTGCGGTGGATTCCGCTCGCCTGCGCCGGCGGCTTGGTGAAACTGCGGAGTCTGGGATGCATCATCGTCGAGGGCGGCCGGGAAATGGTGAGGCCGGCATGCGCGGCGCTCGCAGCTTGTCTGTGCCTCAGTCAAGAAGGGCACGCGCCGCCACCGCCAACTACGAATTGTTGCTTCTACGAGTGCAATCCACCGGTGCCGAGTGAAGGTTTCGTAATCGAGACCAATGCCCCCTGCCCTGCGACTCTGTCAGGTTTCGCCAACTGCTGGCTGACTCGCGTAACGCCTCCACCATGTCCGAGAGGAGTCGGCTAGTAGACGTTGTCACATCAGCTGCGCGGCAAGTCCTTGGCCGGAGTTTTAGGGCTGACGATCGCAACGGAAGTTCTGAGACGTTCGAGGACCGAATCAATGTCAGACGACTTGTTCAGCGCCCTCAAGAGTTCGAGAGGGCACGACCGAATGAGCGCCGCGATTGTCATTGCGCGTCCTCCAGATGCGAGCAATCCTCACTATGCCCGGTTCTGCGATGCCCTGATCGAGGATCCAAACATCCTCTGTGATGCCTGCAAATGGAGTTTGCAGAACGACTCGGAAGCTGTAAATGTCCTGATTCTTGGGCTTCTGCATTCGTCGCATGAAATCCGGCGTCTTTCGGCATCTTGGTTGGGAAGCCTTGGCCAGCTCGCCGGGCCTGCTCTCCCAGTCCTTCGTGAGCGTTCGCGGGACCCGCATATAGCGGTCCGCGTGGCAAGTCTCGAGGCGCTGAAGATAATCGCTCTTGGCTGGAAAGAGTTCTTGCCGTTCGGGATCGACGCGCTACATGATAGTATGCCTGAGGTTCGCTGGAGGGCCGCAGAATTGTTGGGCATCATGGGCGCTGATGCCGCAGCAGCACTGCCGACATTGGCAGAAGTGTGGGAGAGTGAGCGAAACATTCAAGTCAGAAGGTCCATCATTCATGCTATGGAGCTGATCGATGCTGCGTTGCGCTGCTGAGTGGCATGGCCTTGGGAAACGGAAAAAGTGTCAGGAACCGTTGTCTTGACTCAAGTCGGCCCCCCTCGAACCATCCAAGAGCGATTTGCCTACGACGCCTATGGAACCTCCAGCGTTCTGAGGCCAGAATTCGCTTCCCGCAGTTCCTCGTTGTATGCATGGGAGACCCGCTTCGCCGGCTACCGCTGGGATGACCACACCGGTCTTTACGTGATCCGCAGTCGAACGTACTCATCTGGCCTCGGGAGCTGGCTCCAGCGAGACCCACTAGGCTATTCGGACGGCAGCAATCTCTTCGAGTATGTCGGATCCTCTCCCGTTCAGTCGACGGATCCATCGGGACTGTCCAGTGTCCGCTGCTGCGCTTGGGACGCAGCGCGTCTGTGCGGACTGGCAAGACTGATCGGTCTAAGTGCAATGCCTGCCTGCTCTAGTTGTCTACTGATCGGGCCCGGCGCTGCCCTCTGCGCGGGTGCATGTTTCGCGATTATGGGAATCACGCTCACTGCGGCGCAAATCGCATGCATAATTGGCGTCTTCGTCGGATGCATTTTCGGAAGGAGACGTTGATGGCTTTTCTCAACGTAGTCGCCGCTGCACTCTTGGCGCTCTGGGGACTCGCGAATGTTGCCTGGTCGTTCGATCGCCGAATGAGCAACTGGCTACGTCTGCTGTTGGCGGTGGACGCGATCCTCTTGTTCATGTCCGCCGTCGCCGTGTGCTACTGGTGAGGCTGCATCGCCGTCGAGCTCTGGCGGCAAGGGAGCCGTTGGCAGCCGCGGAGGTGCTGAGAGTCCGCCGTGGGCGAATTGATGACGAAGGATCGCAGATGGAGACGCAAGCTCACGAGGAGCATTCGGCCGATTTCTTGCTCGACCACATCGAATCGCCCTATCACAAGGGGCGCATTGAGCGTTCCACGGCCACGCGCACTGAGCGAAACGCCGTGTGTGGCGATGTGGTCGAACTGCAGATCGTCGTCGATCGGCTCGGCCGCGTTCGGGAGGCTTGGTTCGACGGCCGCGGGTGCCTGTTGAGCCAGGCCGCCGCGTCAATGCTCTGCGAGCACATCGAAGGCCGTACCGTCGCTGAGCTGGAAGTGTTGCAGCCTGACGAGCTGCTGGACCTCGTCGACATCCCGCTGACGCCCCTCCGCCGGCAGTGCGCGCTATTGGCGTTCCGGGCGATCAAGTCCCTGCTCGCCGCGCTGCACCCAGACAGGGAGCGCCGCGCCCTCACCGGCTGCGGACCAGGCGGCTGCGCTGGTTGAGGTAGTCGAGCAGGACTTCGGCCGGGGGGCGGTTGGTGTCGACTTCGACGCGCTCGATGCGGTTGCGCTGGCAGAGTTCGTCGAAGCGGTGGTTGAAGTTCTCCAAGGCGCGAAGGTAGCCCGTGCGGATGTCTTCCGTCTGCGTCAGGAACTCCTCGGGCAGTTCCAGGCCCTGGAACTTCACCATGCCCTCGAAGTCGAAGGCCAACTCGTGGTGGTGCAGCACGTGGAACAGCACGACCTCGTGCCGGCTGTAACGTAGGCGCTGCAGCGCCGGCTCCAGCTCGTCGAGGTCGGTGAAGAAGTCGCTGAAGATCATCACGATCTCGCGGCGGCGCATGCGGCCGGCCAGCTCGGTGATGCAGTCGGCCATGCGCGTCTTTTCGACCGGCTCGATCTCGTCGAGGTGCTGCGTCATGCGGACGATCTGGGCCATCGTGTTTGAGGGCGCGACGAAGCCGCGCAGCCGCTCGTCGAACGTCGCCAGCGAGACCTTGTCGTGCTGGCGGATGACGGAATAGCCCAGGGCGGCGAGCATGCGGGCCGCGTACAGGAGCTTCTGCTCGTCGCCGTCGCCGTAGCGCATGGAGGCGCTGCAGTCGAGCACGAGATGGCAGACGAAGTTCGTCTCCATCTCGTACTGCTTGATGAAGTACTTGTCGCGGGTGAAGTACAGCCGCCAGTCGATGTGCTTGGGGTCGTCGCCCCAGACGTACTCGCGGTGCCCGGCGAACTCGACCGCAAACCCGGCCAGCGGCGACTTGTGCCCGCCCGCCAGATTCCCCAGCACCAGCCCCCGCGGCTCGATGCTGCGGTCGGCGGTGCGGCTGAGGATCTCGGGGTCGAGATAGCGCGAGAGGATCGAGCGAGGCATGGTGGATTGAGGGTTGAGGGTTGAAAGCGAGCCGAACGACGTAAGCCGTCGGGTTGAGGGACAGAGGCAGGATACCCCCCGTCGCGCGGAAGCCGCAAGGTAGGCCGGTCGCTCCGCGACCGGCGGATTCGGGTCGCGGAGCGACCCGCCTACTTTTTGCGAGTTGACATGGGCCGGCTCGTTGTGGATGGTGGCGGCTACTTCGGGCGATTGATTGCGAGACACATCCGATTTGGGAGCCGTCACATGTTCCGCCTTACCGCTGCCGCACTCTGGACGCTGGCGTGTGTCGTTCTCGCCCAGAGCTCCGCGGGCGCTTCGGAGCCGCAGGTCATCGATGTTGGGTCGCGGTTCGAGTTGTTCGTCGACCGGCACCTCGTCGAAAAGCTGGAGGGCAAGGCCGAGTTGCGATTGCACCGGCCGGAGCCGCAGGAGGTGGTGCTCGTCACCGATAAGCCCTGGGAAGGCAACACGTGCGCCTATTACACGATCTTCCAGGACGGCGACCGCTACCGCATGTACTACCGCGGCTCGCACTGGGACGAGGCGGCAAAGAAGTCGGGGCACCCCGAGGTCACCTGCTATGCCGAAAGCACCGACGGCATCCACTGGACGAAGCCCGAGCTGGGGCTGTTCGAATTCGACGGCTCAAAGCAGAACAACATCGTCTGGGACGGCATCGGGACGCACTGCTTCGCGGTGTTCAAGGATGCAAATCCGGAGTGCCCGCCTGAAGCCCGCTATAAGGCGATCAGCCGCGGACGCCCGCGCGGGCAGAAGGGGCTGTACATTTTCCAATCTCCGGACGGCATCCGCTGGAAGCTGATCAAGGACGAGCCGGTGATTACGGAAGGCGCTTTCGACTCGCAGAACCTCGCCTTCTGGGATCCGCACGCGAAGATCTATCGCGAGTACCACCGCAACTTCCGCGATGGCGTCCGCGACATCATGACGGGCACGTCGCGCGACTTCGTGAACTGGACGAAGCCGGTTTACCTCGATTTCGGCGATGCGCCGCGGCAGCACCTTTACACCAACGCGGTGCAGCCGTACCCGCGGGCGCCGCACATCCTCATCGGGTTTCCCACGCGCTTTCTGCCCCCCAGGCAGCAGGTCGAGCCGACGTTCATGGCCAGCCGCGATGGCGTGCACTTCCACCGCTGGCTGGAGGCGGTGATTCCACAATCGGCCCCCGAGGACCGCGACGGCAACCGCAGCAATTACATGGCGTGGGGCCTGGTGCAACTTCCCGAGAAGCCGAATGAATACAGCGTGTATGCCACCGAGGCCTACTACACCGGCCCCAGCAGCCGCCTGCGGCGGTTCACGTATCGGGTGGACGGCTTCGTTTCGGCCCACGTACCGGCCGAGGGCGGCGAACTGGTGACGCGGCCGCTGACGTTCACGGGCAACGAACTGGTGTTGAACGTGAAGACGGCCGATGGCGGCAGCGTCCACGCGCAGCTCGAAGACGCATCCGGCAAGCCGCTGGAAGGTTTTGCTCTGGCCGACTGCCGCGAGTTGAAGGGCGATCGATTAGCCGCGGCGGTGCAGTGGCAGGGCGGCGATCTCGGCAAACTCGCTGCCAAGCCGGTGCGGCTGCGGCTGGCGCTGAAGGACGCCGACGTGTACTCGCTGCGGTTCGCCCTGCGTCAGCGCTCCAGCCGCTGAATCCGCGCTTCCAGTTCCGCGGCCCGGCGGTTGGCGGCTTCAAGCGGCAGGCCCGGCTTGACGCCCGGCCGCTTGTGGCCCACGTGGGTCAGCCACGCGTCGTGCAACAATGCCGTGCGCTGGCCGACGAGCTTCAAGAGTTCCGGCGGCGGCTCATCGGTGCGTTTGATGCCCCACGATCGCAGCACCGCGTCGCCGATGACGCGATGCCCCTCGGCGTTCGGGTGAAT
>JAHWKJ010000655.1 GCA_019347905.1 Planctomycetota bacterium | reverse complement strand
GGGACGCATCCACTCGGCCCGCCGCGATTTGCCGCTCGCGACGTTCCACAACCGCACGGTCCGGTCGTGAGCCGCCGTGGCCAGCAGCGCACCGTCGCGGGAAAACGCCACCGCGTAGGCCCACTCGGCATGGCCGGGGAGGGTGCGGTTCGGCGCCGGTTCGGGTGAATGCGACAACGCGGAGACGTCGAACAGGCGTGCCGTGCGGTCGAAGCTGGCGCTCGCCAGCCAGCGGCCGTCGTAGGAGAGCGCGAGCGAGGTCACGCCCTTGTCGTGGCCCAGCGACAGCGGCCGTTCGCGCCACGTGCCATCCTGCTGAAGTTCCCACAGCCGTTCGCAGCCGCGGCTGTCCCAGCCGGCCACGCCTGCGATCAGTTGCGAGTCGTTCGCCGCGAACACCAGTGCATTGACGTCGCCGCGGACCTCTTGCTGCCGCACGTCTCGCCGCCGCCCCAGATCGTTCCGCCGCCAGTTGGTGACCTCCCACACAATCACGCGCCCGGTCTGGTCACCGGCGGCCAGCCAGCGGCCACCAGGGGAGAATGCCACCTGCGTCACTTTCGGCCGGGGCGCCGCCGCGCCTGCTTGCGCGGCCCCGTTTCTAGTGGACGCAAACGGCAGGACGAGCGACGAGGGCAATCGCCCGCTCCCCGCCGCGCGCGTCTTGAGCGTCCAGCTCGCCGCGTCGAACACACGGGCCGATCCGTCGCCGCTGGAAGTCGCGAGGCTCAGCCCGTGCCCGTCGTCGAAGAACGCCACCGAGTACACGGCCCCGGCGTGGGCGGGAAAGCGAGTTTCCACAAGCCAGTGCGAGGGCCGCTCCGCCGAGCCGCCCGACGCCGATACGGGAGCGCGGGGCGGCTCCCGCTTCCAGACGATCGCCACACCGTCTTCGTCTGCAGTCACCAGGCGGTTGTCGTCCGGCGAGAAGGCGACGCCCTGAACCTTGTTCGTGTGGCCGGCTAGTCGCACCAGCGGCCGGCGCGTCGCCGTGTCCCACATCTGCACCGTGCCATCCAGCCGTCCCGCCACCACCAGAGAACCGTCCCGGCTGAACGCTACGCCGTACAAGTCCGGCGTGGGCCGATGCGACACCACGACCGGCACGACCAGATCGCGGCCGAACGCGACGCCGTACACCTCAACCGCGTTCGGCAGATAGTCCGCCGGTTCCGCGCCGGGAATCGGCGGTCCAACCTTCAGCACGCCGTCGCCGCTGGTCGAAGCCACGAGCTTCCCGTCGGGCGAAAAGGCCACGCGGTGCACGTTGGTGCGATGCGCCCACAGTTCCGTGCCGGAGGCGTGCAACAGGTCCCATTGCCGCACGACGTCGTCGTCGCCGCCGGTGATGAGCCAGCGGCCGTCGGGCGGCGAGAACGCGGCAGACGTGACCGGGCCGTCATGTCCGGCGAGGGCTTGCAAGGTTTTCTGCGTCTCCAGGTCCCAGACGAAGACCTTTCCGTCGAAGTCGCCGGAAGCGGCGCGGCGTCCGTCCGGGGCAATCGCGAGGGCGAAGACGGCGGATTCGTGCCCGGTGAAGCGGCCGCGCTCTTCGCCGGTGCGGGCGTCCCACACGCGGACGGCATTGTCGAAGCCGGTCGTCGCCAGCAGCCGGCCGTCCGGCGAGACGGCGACGTCGTGGACCACGCCCGCATCGGCAAACAGCACCAGCTTTTCTTCGCAGGCCTGTTTCAGGTAATACCATTCGAAGGCGCGCAGATCCTGCGGCTGTTCGGCGGAGTTCGCGGCGGGCTGCACCTTTTCGAGCAGGGCGACCGCCGTCGGGATGTCGCCCTTCCGCAGCGACTGCTGTCCGAGGCCGACGTTGGCGGCGTACAGCGACAACTGCGAATCGCTGACCGCGATTTCCGCCCGCTGCCGCGCCACGTCCGCGTCGCGGAACTTCTGCATGTAAAACAGCAGGAACACCAGCACCACGGCAAACAGCGACCCCACCACGGCCACCACCCGCGCCCGCTTCTTCGCCCGCAACTGGGCGCGGTGCTCGACCGACGCCGTCACCAACGAGAGCACCAGCGGCTCCAGCTCGGCCTTCCGGGGCAGCAGCGTCTCCTCGGCCTCGGCCAGCGGCTTACCCGGCGGCAGCAGAAAATCGTCGCTCTGCCCTTCTTCGTCCCAGCGCTCGGCGGCCGCGTGCACGCGCTGGCGGACCTGCAGAAACTCGCGGTCCTCCGACAGACACTCTGCCAGCCGCGGCCACTGGCGGAACATCGCCTCGTGCGCCACCGCCACGATCGACCCGCCGTCGTGCGACTCCTCGGTCACGAGCAGCCGCGCGCGGACGAGCGCCTCGACCAGCACGCCGCTTTCGAGGCTCGTCGAGAGCGTCGCCCGCGGCACGGGCCGGCTCGACCATTCGCCTTCGCTTTCCGTATGCACCGTCGCCAGCGAGCGCATCACCTGCGGGAACGTCTCCTGCACCGACGGCGGAAACATCCCGAACAGATCCTCGGCCCGGCGGCCGATCGCGCCCTCGATGCCTCCCAGCCGCCGATAGGCCGCGAACGTCAGCAGCCCCTGGTCTTTGATCCGCTCCGCGTACAGGCGGTCGAGCGTGAACTCCAGCAGCGGCAGCGCGTGCGGATGCCGGGCCGCCGCCTCGTGCAGCACCTTATCGAGCCGCTCGCCCGTCTGCGGATCCGTCTCGAATCGCAGCCCCGCCGCCAGCGCCGGCTGCACGATCATCTGCTCGACTTCGGCAAACGACGGCGGCAGGAGGTGATAGGTGCCGGCGCCCTCCTTGAGCTCGACGAGCCGGGGGAGTTCTGCCGTCCGGGCGTAGAAGTCGCTGCGCATGGTGGCCAGCACGCACGCCACGCCGCTGCCTGAGAGCGCCGCGACCGCCGCCATGAAGCAGTTGCGTTCGGCGGCGTCGACATGGGCCAGCGTGAAGATCTCTTCGAGCTGATCGACGACCACCGCCACCCGCGCTTCGGGTGCTTTGCTGAGACGTTCCGTCTGCCGCGTGTCTTCAGCGATCCGCGCCAGCGCCGCCCGCAGGACGGCCGCCGCGCGCTGCGGAGCATCGCGCAAGAGCTCGCCCAGTTCGTGCCGGTCGAGGCCCAGTTCGGCCATCTCCGGCAGCGCTCCGTCTTTGAGCAGGCTCGCGGCCAGCCCGGCGCAGATTCCGCCCGGCGCCTCCCCCGGCCGGAAGATCGTCCACCGCCACAGCCCAATGCCTTCCAGCACGCCCGGCTGCGTGATCGTCGGCAAAACGCCCGCACGCACCAGTGA
>JAHWKJ010000654.1 GCA_019347905.1 Planctomycetota bacterium | reverse complement strand
CGCGAGTCCGTACAGCGTGGGTTTCGAGACGCGCCGGCCGTGGACGAGCCCCTGCCGGACGTGACCGGCTACGACTCCGCGGGCAAGCCCGTGCGTCTCGCGGACCTGAAGGGCAGCCATACGGTGATCGTGTTCGGCTGCCTCACGTGACCGCCCTTCCTGCGCAAGGTCCCCGGTCTGGAGACCCTTTACCGCGATTACTCGCCCAAGGGCGTCCGGTTCTTCTACGTCTATAAAGCGCTGGCCCACCCCGAGACCAACGGCTACGTCCAGCCCTACACGCTCGAAGAGCGGTTGATGCACGTGAAGGAAGCCGAGCGGCGGCTGGGTTCGCAGATTCCCTGGATCTGCGACACGATGACCAACGACATCAAGCACGCGCTCGGCGATGCGCCCAACAGCGAGTTCGTCGTCGATCCGGAGGGCCGCATCGCCGTCCGTCGCCAGTGGAGCGATCCCGAGCAGCTTCGCAAAGACCTTGAGGAGCTTCTCGGCCCCGTGGAGAAGCCGACCACCGTCTCCGACCTGGATCTGAAGACGATCCCGCCGCCGAGGGCCGCCCCCAGCGGCGTGGTCGAGGGCGTACGACGACCACGAGGTTTATCGGCGCTGGTCATCGAGCCGATCGCTTCCGACGACAAGCAGCCGTTTTACGTGAAGCTGCGGGCCGAAGCCGACCGGGACGTGCTCCGCGGCGGCACCGGCAAACTGTATCTGGGATTCCATCTCGACCCGCTGTACCACGTGCATTGGAACAACCTGACGAAGCCCATCCGCGTGGAGATCGCCGCGCCCGATGGAACGACCGTCGAGCCGGCGACGCTCGAGGGTCCGCAGGTGGAAGCGGAAGCGGACATCGACCCGCGCGAGTTTCTGGTGGACGTCAATGGTGCCGATCGCGAAAGGCCATTGAAGCTGACGGTGCGCTACTTCGCCTGCAACGACGACGCCGGCTGGTGCAAGGCCGTGACGCAGGAGTACGTGGTGCGGTTCGAGGTCGACCGCGACGGCGGCTGGGCGCGCGGCAGCCGTCCCGCTCAACGGGCTGAGGGTCGCCCGCCGGCCGCGCGGACGCCTCAGACCGAAGGCCGGCGGAGTCCCGAGATGGGACGCGTCGTCAGCATCGATGTGAAGCAGCAGCGGCTGACGATCCTCACCCGCGACGGCAAAGAGCGCGAGTTTCGCCTCGCCGAGAACGCCCGCCTGATGCGAGACCGCCGCCCGGCTGCGCTTGTAGACTTCGAGCCCGGCGAGCGCTGCATGTTCCGCTACGAGGCGGCAAAGAACGAGCAGGAGCCGCCGGTGATCGTCGGGTTGATGGTTCGCGGCGACCGCTGACCTCCAGTGAGAGTTGTGGACCGCTTTTGACAGCCTCCGCGCGCGATGCGTATCCTCTGTCGAGACCGGTCACGACGGAAGGAGGCGGATCATGCCGACGCTGTTCGGGCCGACGCGGAAGTGCCGGGGGACCCTCTCGCGGCGGGACGTGCTGCAAGTGGGCGCGCTGGGGCTGGGCGGGCTCACGCTGGCCGACGTGCTGCGGCTGCGGGCGCAGGCGGCGCCCGCGATGAGGCGCGACAAGTCGGTCATCATGATCTGGCTGCGCGGCGGCCCATCGCACATCGACAGCTACGACATGAAGCCCGCGGCGCCCGCCGAAGTCCGCGGCGAGTTTCATCCCATTCCCACGAACGTGCCCGGCATCGAGATCTGCGAGCACCTGCCGCTGCACGCGCAGATCATGGACAAGCTGGCGATCGTGCGGGGCATCCGGTCAAACGATTTGGGGGACCACACGCCGCACTACATCAGCACGGGTTTTCCGGACCGTGGCCTTCGTCCGGCGCTGGGGTCGATCGTCAGCCACTTGCGGCCGCGGTCGGACGGCCTGCCGCCTTACGTCAGCGTCTATCGGCCGGAAAGCGAAGGGCCGACATATCTCGGTCCGGCACACGCGGCGTTCGTTCCGCAGGGGGAGGACCTGGAGAACCTGCGGCTGGTGCGCGGCGTAACGCTCGGCCGGCTGGAGGACCGCCGCAACCTGCTAAAGCGGCTCGACAGCTTGCGGCGCGACGCCGATCAGAGCGGGACGTTTGCGGCGCTCGATGAGTTCTCGACGCAGGCGTTCGAGATGATCGCCACGCCCAAAGCGCGGGCGGCCCTCGATCTGGGACAGGAGTCGGACGAGACGCGGGCGCGCTACGGGCGGTTCTGGCAGAGCTTCCTCATGTCCCGCCGGCTGGTGGAGGCGGGCGTGAACTTGGTCACGCTCAAGATCGGCGACTGGGACACGCACGAGCACAATTTCCGCGACATGCGCGACCAGTTGCCGGAGCTGGACCGCGGCTTTCATGCGCTGGTGACCGACCTGTACGACCGGGGGCTGGAGCAGGACGTGGCCGTGGTGATGTGGGGCGAGTTCGGCCGCGCGCCCCGCATCAGCCGCATTGCCGGCCGCGACCACTGGCCGGAGGCGGGCGCTGCCGTGATCGCGGGTGGCGGTTTTCAGGTGGGCCAGGCAATCGGCGAGACCGACGGGCATGCCGGCCAATCAACGGGCAAGCCCTACACGCCGAGCAACGTGCTGGCGAGCGTGTACGGTCACCTCGGCATCGATCCCGCCATCACGATCCCCGATCGTAACAACCGCCCGATGCACGTCCTCGATGACCGCGAGCCGGTGCGCGAACTCGTCACAGGCTTGTGAGCGGTTTGCAGCGAGCGTTAGACTGGGTTCATCGTCAGTTTCGCCAACGGCGGCGCGGTGCTGGTGGCGTCCGCCCCGCCAATCCGACCCTCGATTTCCTCCAGGATGCACTCCATGAGGCGCTTTTCTTTCCGCGTGTTGCCGGGCCTGTTCTTCGCGGTGGTTGTGATCGCACCGTCGGCCCGGGCTCAAGAGTTATTCAAGGACAAGAACCTCGAAGCCGTCGTGCGCGAGACGCTCAAGAAGGGCGAAAAGGACCCGCTGAAGGAAGAGGACCTGAAGGACCTGTTCATCATGAACGGGAACGGCCGCGAGATCGAAGACCTCTCCGGCCTCGAAAAGTGCACCAACCTCGCCGAGTTGAAGCTGTCGAACAACAAACTCGCGGAGCTGAAGCCGCTTTCTGGACTGAAGAACGTGCAGTCGCTGTATCTCTCCGACAACAAGATCAGCGATATCGGGCCGCTTTCCGGGTTGACGAAGCTGCAGCACCTGGAGTTGGAGAACAACCAGGTCGAGTCGGTCGAGCCGCTCAAGGGATTGACCGAAAT
>JAHWKJ010000653.1 GCA_019347905.1 Planctomycetota bacterium | reverse complement strand
AACCGCGCCAGTGCGGCGGCCGCCGCGGCCCACAGTTCGCCGCCCAAAACCATCACGCCCCACACCGCCAGGCTCGCCGCCACCGCCTGGATCCAGCGGAAGCGGTTGACCTCGGCCACCTGGTTGCAGCCTTCGAGCATCGCCACGAACGGCAGCGTCCACAGCACGAGCGACGACAGCCCCACGAGCGCCACCCACGGAGGCAGCCACGAAATGCTCTCGGCGGACTGCCGCCCCAGGAACAACGCCCCGCCCACTCCCACCGCCGCGGCGAACACCACCGCCGCCACGCCGTACCAGCGGAACAACAGCCGCCCGAGACTCACCAGCCGCGACAGCGCGTCGGCATCGCCGGCAATCGCGCCGTCTTCGTCGAGCCGCAGCCGCGACCACTCGTGGCTGCACAGGTTCACCACGACCACGCTGAAGCCCAGCTCAAAGAAGCTCTGCAGGGCGATCAGGCTGGCGAACGTGTAGTAGTATCCCTGTAACGGACCCGTGAAGAACAAGGTCATCAGCACGAGCGTGACGGCGCCGGCCGCAAGCTGCCAGCCGCGCAAGAGCAGGGCATAGATGACGGCCCGGTCCAGTTCCAGCCGCTGGAATAACGTCCGTCGAGCCGGGGCCGCCGTCTGCGAGTGTTCGGAAGCATCCATCGCCGCGCCCGCTCGGTGTCCGCGCTTTGCCCGACTACCCGCCCGGCGGCGGCGCACCCGAAACTGTTTTGAATTCCGCTTCCGCCGTCCCGTCCAGCACCGCGTCCCACAGCGCGAGCACCCGCTCTTCGCCGAACCGCTCGCGGACTTCCCGCGCCCGGTCCCCCAGCCGTTCGCGCAGCGGCCGGTCGCCCATCATACGCGACAGCGCCTGTCCGAGCGCATGGACGTCGCCGGCCGGCACGAGCACGCCATCGACATCGTCGCGAATGATTTCCCGCGGCCCGCTGTCGCAGTCGAAGCTCACACAGGGCAGCCCGCAGGACATTGCCTCGAGAAGTGCGTTCGGCATGCCTTCGTAACGCGACGGGAGCACGAACAGTTCCGCTTCCGCCAGCACGCGATCGGGCTGCGGCGTCCAGCCGGGCAGCGCGACCCGCCCCGCCAAGGCGAGATTTGCGATCTGCTCTTCGAGAGGCCGCCGCTCGTCGCCTTCGCCGTGGATCTCCAGCGTCCACTCGGGATGCTGCATTGCCACCTGCCCGAAAGCAGCGATCAACAGGTCGAACCCCTTCTCCGGGGACAGGCGGCCCAGCGCCACGGTCCGCCGCGTGTCGGGCAGATCGCCGCACTCGAAATCGTCACCAGCCGGATGCGATCGCACGGCGTTCGGCACCACGTACACCGGCGCGGGACCCACGAGCCGCCGGGCCCACTCCCGCACGGCGTCCGTCTGCACGACTATCCCGCCGCACCGCCGGTACAGGAGCCGCCGCATCAAGCCCCAGGACCGACCGATGTGGTGCGCGCGCGGATCGGTCCGCTCCGCAATGACGACTCGAACGGCCAGGCCAAAGCAGGCCAGCAGCATCAGCACGTTCACCTTCTCGGTGAAGCTGAGCACCGTCCGCGCGTCCGATTGTCGCACCGCCCGCCGCAGCCGCCGTGCGCGGGCGAAGTTCTTCCACACCGCCTGCCACGCGCTCTGCGATCGACCCGCCTGCCCGAGTGCGATGCGCTCGACGCGCGGATTAAGGTCATATTCGGCGGCCTCGGCGCGCTGGAGCGTAATCACCGTCACGCGACGCCCGCGCTCGGTCCAGCGGTTCGCCAGCCACGAGACGACGCGCTCGGCCCCGCCGCCCGAAAGCGAGTGCACGACCAGCGCGACTGGCCCTGCGGGGGTGGCTGGGGCAGGTCGAAGAACGGCGCCGCTGTGATGGCTCATCGTCTGGGGCACGACCCTCAACCGGCTATTCCGGAAGCTTGTCGAGCAACTCGATATGCACACTCTGCGTCTGTTCCTGCTGGATCGGGATCGTCATGTCGCCCACTTGCACCGTGAGATTGCCCGCCAGCTTGATCTCCGATCGGTTCGAGACGAGCCGCCCGGCCTCGGGGTCGAAGTGGATCGTCCCCGACCCCTCGGTGATCGACAGCGACCCCGTCACCTTCGCCTCGCCCTGCTTGGTGTCGACGGTGATGGCCAGATCGTAGCGGCCGGTGATTTTCGCCGTCGGCTGCTCGCCCAGCTTGTCCGGGCCTTCGTACTTGTAGACGTATTTTCCGGTGAGCTTGCCGATGCCCGGCAACTCTCTTTCGATCGGCACTTCCCACGTATCGCCCGCCTGGATCGGCTGTTCGGGCAGTTGCACGAAGCGGTCGGAGTAGCTCAGCTTCGCCCCCTCGTCGCTGGCCTGCTGGCTGACGATCGCGCTGAAGGGGTTGTCCTTCAGCACGTTGGCGTCGATGAGATCCTTGAAGCCTTTGACATTGAGCACCTCGCCGCGTGGCGAGATTTCCACCGTAATGAAGGCCGTCGACATCGCCTCGTACAGCGGCGTGAGCAGCGCGCCGAGCTGGCTGGAGCGGTCATTGTTGGCCGCCTTCGAGTCGAACTCGTAATCGACCACGCCGCCCAACTTCAGGTTCGCGCTGATCTGTTTGTGCTCGACCTGCAGCGTGATCTTCTCGTCTGTAGCCTGCTGAACCGTCGCAACCGACACCTCCCGGCCGGCAATCGTGCTCTTGATGTCCATCTCCCCCACCTTCTGCGACTGCTCGACACTGGTCGTCGTGCGGTACACGGCGGTGTCGCCTTCCTTCAGCTTGTAACGCAACAGCACCGGCTCTTCGGCGGCGGCGGGCATTACCGCAACAAGCATCGCGACGGCGCAAAGAATCGCACTGCAGTAACTGCGACGAAGAAACATCGAAGCGACTCCAGGAAGTACGGGCACATCCGGGCGGAGCAAACGGCGCGAACGCTTCGCGCGACCTACCGATCATACCGCCGTTCGCCGCGAAAGGCTTCAATCGCGCCAGCGAAATCCAGCCCTCAACCCCGCCAAGGCTCGGCCGCGGTCAATGAAAGCCCGACAGGCCGGCCAGGTCAACGTGACGTAGTTGTTGGGCCCGTGACCTGGCGATTTCGGTTTCGCTCGATAAGCCTGCGTGCCGCCGCGAGGAGTTCTTCATCCTCTACGGCCCAGATGGCTCCCTCTCGATCCCGCCCGGCGGCCTGGGGCAAGCTGGCGACCAACTGTCCCATACGCCAGTCCGGAAAGAGCGTCCGCAACTCCGCCACCGCGGCCAATAGTTC